>NZ_VOYP01000039.1:0-17794 GCF_013420235.1 Acinetobacter sp. YH01022
AAGTTGGGTGTATTTCTTCATTGTGTGCTTTCCAATTGCGAGTTGAAAAAGTCCAATGATTCTACGAATACACCTAACTTTTTCAACTAACTACAAATGTGTCGCACTTGGGATTTGAATCTGCGAATTTTAAAAAGTAATGAATAGATCAGGAATAAATTATGTCACAAACGACTATGCAACAAGTCATCATCACAGAACCGGGCGGCGTGGATAAACTCGCTTACGAAACTGTTGCAGTACCTGAAGCTAAAGCAGATGAAGTCTTGGTGAAAGTGCATGCATTTGGCATTAACCGTCCTGACATCTTGCAGCGTCAAGGTCTATATCCAATGCCTAAAGGAGTAACGCCTGTACCGGGTTTGGAAGTGGCTGGTGAAGTGGTGGCTGTAGGAACTGAGGTTTCTAAGTTTAAAGTTGGCGATCAGGTGTGTGGCCTGACCAATGGGGGTGGTTATGCAGAATATTGTGTGGTGCCTGAAAGCCAGACCTTGAATATTCCTGAAGGTGTGAGCTTTACTCAGGCAGCCGCGATTCCTGAAACCTTCTTTACCGTATGGGTGAATGTGTTCCAGATGGGTAAAGCCAAGGCAGGGGAAACGGTACTGGTACATGGTGGAGCAAGCGGGATTGGAACGACTGCTTTAATGCTGTGTAAATCACTCGGCATCAAAACGTTTGCAACCGTAGGTTCAGATGAAAAAGTGGCAGCAATTTCGGATTTAACCACGGCAATCAACTATAAGACTCAGGATTTCGAGCAAGTCATTAATGAGGCTACTGACAATGGTGGTGTTGATGTGATTCTGGATATGGTGGGTGCGCCATATTTAGAACGTAATTTGAATTTGCTGCGCCGTGATGGTCGTCTGGTTTATATCGCATTCTTGGGTGGTGCAAAAGCCAAAGAGGTCAAACTCGGTCAAATCATGATGAAACGCCTGACTATTACCGGTTCAACCATGCGTGCACGTAACACTGCGGAAAAAGCTGAAATTGCTCAAGGTCTGCAAGAGCATGTTGCACCGCTGTGGGCAAAAGGAGAATGTTTGCCGATGATCTATAAAACTTTTAAGTTTGACCAGATTCAGGATGCTCATGCGGTGATGGATACCGGTGAACATGTTGGTAAAGTTGTGGTAGAAATCCTCTAATCATTCCTGTGATTGAAATACTAAAAGCCAACATATGTTGGCTTTTATTTTGCTTACAATAAAAATGATAAGTAACTTAAATTAATAGATAAAAATAAGGTTATAAAATTTTAAAAAATGGTAAAAAATATCGATTGTTCGACACAACCTGTCAAAACCAGGGAGTAGATTAAGATTTAGAATAATCCGACTAAATTGTTTGGAATTAATTGAAACGTCATGTAATAAAAGGAAGTATATTATGAAAATAGTCTCAGCTCCTTATACATCTGAACATGGCTTACGCGCCTTGAAGCGATTGCATAAAGCCATTATTTGCAATCAGGTATTACCTTCTAATCTGCATCAGTTTTATAAAGCGATGCTGCATCTTGAGCGTTATGTTGAACGGCTTAATCCCAAACCGCCGACAAAAGGTGTCACCAGCCGTTTCAAATCCTGATTCAAGTTTATCCTATTAGGCTTAAGTTGAAATAAATATTTAAAATTAAGTTTTTGATTGGTAGTATAATTTTTAGATAATTTAAAAAATTTTAGCATTTTAGGTATTGTGCTTTTATTGCACAAAGAGGGTGTTTATGAAGGGCAATGCATCAACGCATGAGCGCCTCGCAGAGCGTTTGGCCAATATTTTAACCAAACTGAATATAGGGCATCAGTTAAGTGTACAAGAACTGGCGGGTGAGTTTCAGGTCAGTACCCGAACCATTGAACGGGACTTTGATCGGCTTAATTCATACTTGCCTTTGATTCAGGATGGAAACACTAAACGCTATTATCTGGAACCTTCCTATTTAGGCCGTTTTAAACTGCAGGATATCCAGAATTTTGCGCAACTGTCGGGAATTAGTGAGCTTTACCCGACGCTGGATATTTCTTTTTTACGCGAATTGCTGGACGAGCGGGCGAATCAGGTCTTCTCGGCAAAAGGCTATTATTTTGAAGATAGCAAACGGTTTGCTGAACATTTTAAGCTGCTTAGCGCTGCGATTTATAAACGTCAATGGATTGAGCTGCAATATCGTGATCAATGCAGAATCATCCAGCCTTATCGTTTAATCCATCATCATGGCATCTGGTATTTGGCGGGTGTCTTTCAGAAAAAACTGCAGACTTATCGCTTAAGTCAGATTCAGCAGGTGAAACTGCTATTTGAGGCAGAAAATTTCCAACATGATGCCGAGATATTAAAAATACTGGCTGATGAGGAAAGCATCTGGTTTGGACAGCAAAAACAGCAGGTTTTTATCCAGGTAAAGGCTGAGGTTGCGGTATTTTTTAAAGAGCGGCGTTTGTTTCCAGAGCAGCAGATTGAGCAGGAATCCACATCGGGAGAATTATTAATCAGCTGTCGGGTTCGCCACGAAATGCAGTTGTTGCCTTTAGTGCGGTATTGGCTACCACATGTCAGGATTATTCAGCCAGTTCATTTGCAGCAAAAACTGGAGCAGGACTTGGAGAACTATTTGCGCTCTGCGGGATGATAGCCAAAGAGCATAATAGTGGAATGTAATTCAGAATAAAAATCTGAGTTGCTAAATTTTAGGCATAAAAAAACCAGCTTAATGCTGGGTTCTTTATTTACACCATCTTAGTAGGCTAAGAATGGTGCCCGAGGCCAGACTCGAACTGGCACGCTTTGTGGGCGGGGGATTTTAAATCCCCTGTGTCTACCGATTTCACCACTCGGGCTTAACAAGATTGGAGGCGGAGGTCGGAATCGAACCGGCGTACACGGAGTTGCAGTCCGCTGCATGACCACTCTGCCACCCCGCCATGTCTTGTTGCTGCGTATATTATCAAGCCCTGAAAAAAAAACAATAGTAGATTTATGCAGATGTGCAGAAAAGCAGCATATAACGGAAAATATTTAAAATATTCATGTAGAATGTGCGAAATTGATTCATATCAACATTTGGGAGAAGTGCCGTGGCATTAGTATTAGATGGTCGTGCATTGGCAAAGAAAATTGAGGCTGATTTGTTAACTCGCGTAGAAGCGTTAAAAGCAAAATCAGGTCGTACTCCAATCCTTGCGACTATTTTGGTGGGTGACGATGGCGCATCTGCAACTTATGTGCGTATGAAAGGAAATGCTTGCCGCCGTGTCGGTATGGATTCATTGAAAGTTGAACTTCCGAAAGAAACCACGACTGAAGAATTACTGGCTGAAATTGAAAAACTCAATGCCAATCCTGATGTTCACGGTATTCTTTTACAGCACCCAGTGCCTGCACAAATTGATGAGCGTGCTTGTTTCGATGCCATTTCACTGGCGAAAGACGTTGATGGTGTAACTTGCCTGGGTTATGGTCGTATGGCAATGGGTGAGGCAGCTTATGGTTCTGCAACGCCTGCAGGTATCATGACTATCCTGCAAGCCAATGATATTGAGATTGCAGGTAAACATGCAGTCGTTGTTGGTCGTTCTGCAATTTTGGGTAAACCGATGGCTGCAATGTTGCTTGAAGCTAATGCAACAGTAACGATTTGCCATTCACGTACACAAAACCTGGCTGACTTCGTTAAACAGGCTGACATTATTGTCGGTGCAGTAGGTAAAGCTGAACTGATTCAAAAAGACTGGATTAAACCAGGCGCAGTTGTGGTTGATGCCGGCTTCCACCCACGTGATGGCGGTGGTGTAGGTGACATCCAGTTGGTTGGTATTGAAGAAGTGGCTTCTGCTTATACACCAGTTCCAGGTGGTGTAGGTCCTATGACCATTACCACTTTGATTCGTCAAACTGTTGAAGCTGCTGAAAAGGCTTTAGGTTAATCTTTTAATTAAAAGATGGTGAAGTCACGACGGAGTCTTACCGTTGTGACGATCGATGTAAGAAGCTCGTATGTTACTTTTGTTTCGGCAAAAGTAACCAAAACCATTTGTCACCCACAGAACTCGGCATTTTGTGTCATTTAATCTGAAATGTCGCAGAAACAATTTTAAATAAATTTAGGTTTGCCTCGAACAGCTGCGGATGACTTGGTCGCGTATCAAATCCCTTTATAAGTTTCAATAAGATCATCGCCAAGGCTTAAGCATGAGCTGTACTTTCCAATTTCCAAAAGCCCCCGAACATTTAATTCAAGCTTTGCATGAAGTGATTCCAAACTGTGAGCTACTTGCCCAGCAATTGCCTGAAATCCCCATTTCACTGTGGCTGATTCCACCGGTCTTTCCGACAGACAAACTCGATGACGAAGTGATTCGTCGGATCTGGAATGATACGCCATACTGGATATTCTGCTGGGCTTCAGGACTTGCTATGGCACAGTGGCTCTTAGCTGAACCACATCATGTGAAAGACAAGGTGGTACTCGACTTTGGTGCGGGGTCGGGTGTGGTTGCAATTGCAGCGAAAATGGCAGGAGCGAAGCGGGTGATCTGTTGTGATATTGATCAGGTCAGTCTGGATGCGTGTCGTGCCAATGCCGAGTTGAATAATGTCGAGCTGGAATATCTGGATGATTTATATAAAGCAGAACAGGTTGATGTACTACTGGCCGCAGATGTACTGTATGACCAATGCAATCGCTTCTTTTTAGATGAGTTTCTAAAGTTTGCCCCGGAAGTATGGGTGGCAGACAGTCGGGTGAAAAATTTTAGTCATCCAAACTACGAAAAACTGGATGAACGTAGTGCCACGACTTGGCCAGATCTGGATGAAGCAAAGGAATTTCGTAATGTCAGTTTTTATAAGACGCTATAAATAGCGTCTTATTTCTGTCTAAATTATTAAGTTTTAAGAGCAGGTATAGCGAACCACACTTAAGGTGCTTGGACGCGCTTCTAACGACTGACGAGTAGCCATATTTTCACTATTATATAAGTCTGGGGTGTTGCTTAGACTTATGCTGGTACGGCTCTGGCCCAGTTGACGACCATAGTGTGGAGTTTGTATTTCCGGATTGGCAATTTCACTAATGCTCAGGATCGTTAATTTATATTGTTTATTTAAGCCTAATACTTTTTGGCAGGCACGCTGTAATTTCTGTTCATCTATTTTCTGGTTTTGACGAATAGCCAAAGTATAAGTCAATGTTGCGCTATTGGCAGACTGGCTTTCAATCTGATAGCCGACATTACCATTGTATTGGCGCGGAGTACTTTGACAGGCAGTCAGTGCAAGCGCAAGCAAACTTAAACCCAACAATTTATAGCTCTTGTTCATCTTCAAAAAATCCCGGTGTTATTATTCTACTCAGTATGCCATAAGCCCGATTTTTTAACGATCTTGAGGCAGTGTATATTCCATAAAAAAGCTTTCCAAATGTGACCATCTGGAAAGCTGATGCCATCAGAATAAAAAAAATAAACACTTGATTCATTTTGTCTGCATTGAAGTGAATGACAATTATTCGGTGTCCTTTCACTTTAAATAGTGTTAGGTTTCTTGAGATAACAAGAAATTTAAGTTTACTGTCTGAACAGGATTAGAGGAGGTGGACATGCAAGTGAGTCATCCGGTCTATGATGTAGCGGTGATTGGTGGTGGTATTAATGGCGTGGGTATTGCCGTTGATGCTGCAGGACGGGGTTTGTCGGTTTTTTTATGTGAAAAGGATGACCTCGCCAGCCATACTTCCTCTGCCAGCAGTAAGTTGATTCATGGCGGTTTGCGTTATCTTGAATATAAAGAATTCCGTTTGGTACATGAAGCTTTGCTGGAGCGGGAAATCCTGCTAGCCAAAGCACCGCATATCATTCGTCCCTTACGTTTTATCATGCCACATCAGCCGCATTTACGTCCCGCTTGGCTGATACGGACCGGTTTATTTATTTATGATCATTTGGGAAAACGGAAAAAATTAGCTGCTTCCCGGCATATTCATTTTGATCCGGCCAGCAGTCCTTTAAAAGATGAAATGACGCAAGGTTTTGAGTATTCGGATTGTACTGTGGATGATGCGCGGTTAGTGGTTTTAAATGCCATGCAGGCGCATGAGCTGGGCGCCAAAATTGCCACACAAACCCGTTGTACCGCTGCTTACCGTGAAAATGGCGTGTGGAATATCCATCTGGAACATGCGCAGGGTAGTTATCAGCTACAGGCAAAAGCGCTGGTTAACGCTACAGGACCTTGGGTGTTCCAGTTTATTGAGCACAATTTAAAACAGCAATCACCGCATGGTCTACGTCTTGTTCAGGGCAGTCATATTATCGTGCCTAGAATTTATGAGGGCGATAAAGCTTTCATTCTGCAAAATGATGATCAGCGTATTATTTTCGCGATTCCTTATCTGGAGCAATATACCTTGATTGGGACTACTGATCATGAGTATCAGGGCAATCTTGATCAGGTCGAAATCACCGCACAGGAAGTGGATTATTTACTGGATGTTTATAATGATCATTTTAAGCATCAGCTGACGGTTGAGGATATTTTATATACCTATTCAGGTGTGCGCTCTTTGTGTGATGACGAGTCGGATAATCCATCGGCTGTTACCCGAGATTACACTTTGGCAATATCGCATGCGCAGGAAAATGATGCACCTTTACTATCGGTATTTGGTGGCAAGCTCACCACTTATCGAAAACTGGCAGAGTCAGCAATGGCGCATTTGGCGCCGAGTTTCCCTGACATGCATAAGCCCTGGACTGAAACGGCTTTTTTGCCGGGTGCGGAAAATCTGGTTTCGATTGAGTTGTTAATGCAGCAGCTGATGCAGGCTATTGAGGATGTTTCTTTACCATTGGCTTCGCGCTGGGCACATGCTTATGGTTCAAGGGTATGGGGATTTTTAAAGGATATTTCAGGCATCAATGAACTGGGTGAGGATTTTGGTCATGGTTTGTTTGCTAGAGAAGTAGACTATCTGGTGGATCAGGAGTGGGCGAGAACCAGTGAGGATATTTTATGGCGCAGAAGCAAACTCGGTTTTCAATTTAGTAGCGATGAAATACAGCAACTGGATCAATATCTTTTAAAATTGCTGCTGACAAGATCAAGCGATACTGCAGCTTAAGCGATTCAACAAGAAAAAAGACCGCCTGAGCGATCTTTTGGGTGCAGCAAGTTTTAGTTGTGATCTTCATTCAAGTTTCAGCGGTGGGCTGTACTTAAATTTCAACGCCGCCGAGTTCTTTACAATTTACCGGCGTATTCCATTTCACGGCTGTACCCCAAACCACGGGGCGTACAAAACGCCAAGGCCAGAAACCGAATCTCTGGCTGGCATTGTAGTTAATGACCACGTTGCCACCGACTTGATGAGCACGTTCTGCAAAACGTGAATACAGTTCTTCTACGCTGCCATAAGTCCCTTTAGCCACTTTAATGCGCTTTTTGATCTGAAACTGGCTAGAGTCTGGCGTACCTTTGATTGCACAAATGTGAAGAGCAGGCTGTTCAGGTGTCTCGGGTTTGGCTATTGCCAAAGTAGACATGCTAAGCAGACAGGCAGTCAGTGTGAGTGTTTTTAACATGAAGTTTCCCCTTTTATGGCTGTTGTTAAATTATACAATCTTATTATTAAACAAATAGTTAAAAAAAAGGCCGCTTGTGCGGCCTTTTTTTATTTAGCGATTAAGCAGATTGAACTGCAGCTAAAAGTTCAGCTTGACGCTTTTTCAACGCTTCTGGTAGACGGTCACCCAGTTTGTTGAACAATTCAGAGTGGCTTTCAAATTCTTTGATCCACAAATCTTTATCTTGAGAAGTCACCATCTCGAACTGTTCTTTAGTGAAGTCAGAACCAGTCCAGTTCAGCTGTTCGTAAGTTGGAACGCGACCAATTGGTGTTTCAACAGCATCTGCACGACCTTCACAACGGTCAATGATCCACTCAAGAACACGCATGTTTTGACCGAAACCAGGCCATACGAAGTTGCCTTCAGCATCACGACGGAACCAGTTTACGTTGTAGATGCCAGGAAGCTTGTTGCCAGCAGCAGCAGCTTTCGCACCAACTTTCTCACCCATTTCTAACCAGTGAGAGAAGTAGTCAGCCATGTTGTAACCGGTGAATGGAAGCATCGCAAATGGGTCACGACGAACAACACCTTGTTGACCAACAGCAGCAGCAGTGGTTTCAGAACCCATGGTTGCTGCTTTATACACGCCGTCAACCCAGTCGATTGCTTCTGAAACTAGCGGAACTGTGTCTGCACGGCGACCACCGAAGATGAATGCAGAAATTGGAACACCTGCCGGATTTTCCCAGTCAGCATCAATTGAAGGGCATTGACCTGCAGCAACGGTAAAACGTGCATTTGGATGTGCAGCTTTTTCACCAGCAACGTGTGGTTGACCTTTCCAGTTAGTCAGGTTAGCAGGTACTTCTTTAGTCAGACCTTCCCACCATACTTCACCGTTGTCAGTCACGGCAACGTTAGTGTAAATCACGTCGTGGCTTAAAGTCGCCATACAGTTCGGGTTGGTTTTGGTATTGGTACCAGGTGCTACACCGAAGAAACCAGCTTCTGGGTTGATTGCATATAAGCGACCGTCTTCACCTGGTTTGATCCAGGCAATATCGTCACCTACAGTTTCAATTTTCCAGCCTTCGTAACCTGCTGGTGGAATCAACATTGCAAAGTTGGTTTTACCACAAGCTGATGGGAATGCAGCAGCGATGTAGTGTTTTTCACCTTGTGGATTGGTTACGCCAAGGATCAGCATGTGTTCAGCTAACCAGCCTTGTTGACGGCCCATAGAGGATGCAATACGTAATGCCAGGCATTTTTTACCCAACAATGCGTTACCGCCGTAACCTGAACCATAAGACCAGATTTCACGAGTTTCTGGATAATGCACGATATATTTTTCTGGGTTGCAAGGCCAAGCTACGTCTTTTTGACCTTCTTCAAGCGGAGCGCCTACAGTGTGGACACATGGTACGAATTCGCCATCAGTACCAAGTACCTCGTAAACAGCTTTACCCATACGAGCCATTTTAGCCATGCTTACTGCTACGTAAGGAGAGTCGGTTATCTCAATACCGATGTGTGCAATATGAGAACCTAAAGGACCCATAGAGAAAGGAACCACGTACATGGTACGTCCTTTCATGCAACCATCAAACAAACCGTTCAGGCGAGCGCGCATTTCAGCAGGCGCTTCCCAGTTGTTTGTCGCACCTGCGTCTTCTTGTTTTTCTGAACAGATAAATGTGCGACCTTCAACACGAGCAACGTCAGAAGGATCTGAATTTGCCAAGTAAGAACCAGGGTGTTTTTCTGGGTTAAGTGCTTGCATAGTGCCGTTAGCGATCATCAAGTCAATAAGACGTTGATATTCTTCTGCGCTACCGTCACACCATTCAATTTTTGCCGGTTTGGTTAATTTAGCAATCTCTTCCACCCATGCAATAAGCTTAGGGTTACGAACGAATTCTGGTGCGTTCACTTGGGTCATGGTGAGGCCTATCTCAAATATGTACGGTTCAAATGTACAAAGTACAATCCAGGCAATGGGGTACATCGCCAGGATGAAAATATAAAAAAAAAGTGGCTGTATTAAAGCATAAAATCATAAAAAAAATAAGACTAAAGAAGTAGCTGAAATAGATTGGAATATTATATGTTTATTTTTTTAAATCATTAAAAACAATAAGTTAAAACATTGTTCGTTTATTAATTGATTCATTTATCAGTTTTATGAGTGTTATTTATTTAAATTATTTATTTATAAAACAATAACTTAGTGTTGTTATTTTCGTGGTGATCGCTATTGATTTAATAAATGGTGGTAATTCGAATTTTACATAAAGATGCTTTCAATTGTCGATAATTTGGACGAAATTAGAGCAATTGCTTCAAAAAAGTAGTAAAAATGTCAGTTTCTGCCAAGCCTTTGTCTCTTATCTATAATGAAAAATCAGGATTTCATGCAGCCAATAAAGATGAAATCTATGAGCCGCTTATGACAAATTTAACGGCCTATGGTTATGAGATTCAGGCATTTGAAATTAGTGCTGAAACAGATTTTAGCAGTTTTATGGACAGAATCATCGCACGCCATCTACAGGCAGAAGAAATTGGTATTGTGGTTGCTGCGGGTGGGGATGGTACACTCAATACGGTGGCTACCAAATTGATAGGCACCGAGATTCCTATGGGTATTTTTCCCTTGGGAACCTTCAATTATGTTGCCCGCTTGTTGCATATTCCACTTGATCTGCTCAAAGCGGCCGATGTTATCGCGACAGGACAAATCCGTGCAGTCCATGTGGCACAAATTAATGATCATATCTATTTAAACAATGCCAGCTTGGGGCTTTATCCCTTATTCATACAAAGGCGTGAGCTCTATAACCGGCGTTTTGGCCGTTTTGCTTTACATGCCTATACTTCGGCTCTTGAGGTGCTGATTCGTGATCGCAAAGAGCTGAAACTGGAAGTGGAAATTGACGGTAAAAAATATCCCGTCAAAACTCCGCTGATTTTTTTTGGTAATAATCAGCTGCAACTGGCAGAGATGAATTTACGCATTGCCAAATGTGCTGAATTGGGAAAAGTCGCAGGGGTGGTGGTGGCAAAAAGCGATAAACCAACGTTATTTAAAATTTTATGGCAGTTGATTCGAGGCAATGTTGATCATGCACCAGATGTGTATAGCTTTTCTGCCGACAAGGTGCAAATACATTCCAAAGCCAAAAAACTGACTCTTGCACTGGATGGTGAGATTGTGGAAATGCAGCCCCCGCTGCATATTTCCGTACGCAAGCATGCATTGAAAATAATGGTTCCTTATGATTCTACATCTATCTGATTTGCATTTTGGTACAGAAAGACCGGCCTGTATGGCTGCAATTCGTCTCTTTTGTCAGCAACATTCTTTGGAAGCTGTAGTGGTCAGTGGGGACTTAACCCAGCGCGCCCGTTATAAGCAGTTTTATGACTGCAAACAGTTTGTGGAAAGTTTAAATCTACCTTATCTGGTGGTGCCTGGAAATCATGATATTCCCTTGTACCATGTCTGGAATCGGGTATTCAGTCCCTTTACCCGCTATAAAATTTTCTTTGGTCATATGGAAACTGTGCTGGAAACCAAGCATTTTTATCTGATTGGCGTCAATAGTATTCGGCGGCGTTATCACACCAGAGGCCATATTTCTCTGGAGCAAATTCAGCAAATTGATCAAAGGCTGATGATGGCTCCCAAGCGTAAAATCAAACTTATTGTGGCGCACCAGCCATTTTATACACCGCCGGATAATCCGCATGGGATCAAGGATTGTCCAATGCTGGGGCGTATGGCTTTGGAATCTTGGAGTCAAAGTGGTTTAAATGGCCTGTTACATGGTCATCTGCATCAATCAGCGGTGTATGATCTGAACCAGATTTACCATTTAGGGGCAGACCATCCGGTGCTGGATATTCATGCGGGAACTGCAACGTCTTACCGTTTGTATCGGGGCTTACCCAACAGTCTGAATCTGATTTATCCAAATGCTGATGTAGAGCATTATTGTTTTAACAATCAGCAAAAAGAATTTGTGTTAAAAGAAGAAAGTGCTGATTAAATGCAGAAATATCGGATTTGAATAAAAAAAATACAAAAAACAGCAAATTTTTTTTGTTTGCCCCTTGAAGCGTTTTTTTCCATCCCCACAAAAGTGTCATCGAAATTATTTGATGATGACCGATGGAATAACAAAGTCATCATTACTTCACTAATAAAAGACTTAGTCTGATGGAGTTTCCAATGAGCAACATTCGTCCATTACATGATCGCGTAGTTATTCGTCGTGTTGAAGAAGAAACTAAAACTGCTGGCGGTATTTTGCTTCCAGGTTCTGCTGCTGAAAAACCGGCTCAAGGTGAAATCATTGCAGTAGGCAATGGCCAGATTACTGACAACGGTGTGCGTGCTTTAGATGTAAAAGTTGGCGACAAAGTATTATTTGGCACTTATGCGGGTACCACTGTAAAAGTACAAGGCGAAGAACTTCTTATTATGAAAGAGTCTGACATTTTAGCGGTGCTTGAAGGTTAATCCTGAGCCGGAAAATTCAGACCTGATTATTTATTCAGCTTATTGAAAATTAAAATATTTGGAGTAAACCATGTCAGCTAAAGACGTAAAATTTGGTGATTCAGCTCGCGCTAAAATGATTGCAGGTGTAAATGTACTTGCAGATGCGGTAAAAGTGACTTTAGGTCCTAAAGGCCGTAACGTTGTGATCGACCGTTCTTTCGGTGCGCCACACATCACTAAAGATGGTGTAACAGTAGCGAAAGAAATTTCACTTGCAGACAAATTTGAGAACATGGGTGCTCAACTGGTTCGTGAGGTTTCTTCAAAAACCAATGACATCGCAGGTGACGGTACAACAACTGCAACCGTATTGGCTCAAGCAATCTTGAACGAAGGAATCAAGTCGGTGACTGCGGGTATGAACCCAATGGACTTGAAACGTGGTATCGACCTTGCAGTGAAAGCTGTAGTGGAAAACATCAAAGCCACTGCTAAACCAGCGTCTGACACGAAAGCAATTGAACAAGTGGGTTCGATCTCTGCAAACTCTGACGAAACTGTGGGTAAACTGATTGCTCAAGCCATGGAACGCGTTGGTAAAGAAGGCGTGATCACTGTTGAAGAAGGTTCAGGTTTTGAAGATGCGTTAGACGTAGTTGAAGGTATGCAGTTTGACCGCGGTTATATCTCTCCATACTTCTCTAACAAACAAGACACTTTAACTGCAGAACTGGAAAACCCGTTCATTCTTCTGGTTGATAAAAAAATCAGCAATATCCGTGAATTGATTACAGTACTTGAAGCGGTTGCAAAAACTGGTAAACCTCTTCTTATTATTGCTGAAGATGTTGAAGGCGAAGCGTTGGCTACGCTTGTCGTAAACAACATGCGCGGCATCATTAAAGTATGTGCAGTGAAAGCACCTGGTTTTGGTGACCGTCGTAAAGCAATGCTGCAAGATATCGCAATCTTGACTGGTGCTACAGTTATTTCTGAAGAAGTGGGTATGTCTTTAGAACAGGCTACGCTTCAAGACTTAGGTACTGCACATAAAGTAACAGTATCTAAAGAAAACACCGTGATTGTAGATGGTGCTGGCGATGCAAACCAGATTGCTGAACGCGTTCAACAAATCCGTGCGCAAATTGAAGAATCTACGTCTGAATACGACAAAGAAAAACTTCAGGAACGCGTTGCTAAATTGGCTGGTGGTGTTGCAGTAATTAAAATTGGTGCAGCAACTGAAGTTGAAATGAAAGAGAAAAAAGACCGTGTTGACGATGCGCTTCATGCAACACGTGCTGCAGTTGAAGAAGGTGTAGTTGCGGGTGGTGGTGTTGCGCTGGTGCGTGCAGCTTCTGCGCTTAACGGTGTAACTGGTGCCAATGATGACCAAAATGTAGGTATCAACATTTTACGTCGCGCTATTGAAGCTCCGCTTCGTCAAATCGTAGCGAATGCGGGTGATGAGCCATCTGTAGTCATCAATGCTGTGAAAAATGGCGAAGGTAACTTCGGTTATAATGCTGCTACTGGTGAATATGGCGATATGCTTGAAATGGGTATTCTTGACCCTGCAAAAGTAACGCGTTCTGCACTTGAACATGCTGCTTCTGTTGCTGCTTTAATGTTAACGACTGAATGCATGATTACAGATATTCCTGAAGATAAACCTGCTATGCCTGATATGGGCGGCATGGGTGGAATGGGCGGTATGATGTAATTCATCTGGCTGATTCATTACTCAGCTTTCCAATACATGTTAAAAACATCCTTCAGGTTTAGGCTTGAAGGATGTTTTTTTATTGGTATATTTATTTATAAGTGTTATAAATTTTAACAATTTCAGTAAAAAATCTTCGACTTTTGTATCCTGTCTGTTAATTTATTTTGTGATAGTATAAATGAAGATAAGATAAATTTCACATCAGGTACGTATGATTTTTCTGTTGATATTTTAAACAGAATTAAGTGTATAGAATGGGATCTGAACATAATAAGTATTCTGAATATCTGTGATCTTTATCATAATATGATGTATAAATGTTGTTAAATAGTGATATTATTGTGACCGTGTAATCAGTTTATAATAGTTAATAATTTCTCCAAAATATAGTTGACATTTAGCATGAATGATTTGAATACAAGAGTTAAAGAACATAAGAGGGTAGTTCTGAAATCAGAGCTGATAATGATTAGCGCTGAAGAGTTGAAAGGCTTATATCGAAAGTTGAGGGACTATGAAGATCAGATTCAAAGTTACCAACAAGAAAAGCGATTTTTTCTGAAAATGCTGTCCAATCAATCCTAATTAGTTTGGCTAAACTCATCAATTAAGTTTTGAATAATTTCTTTGTGTGCACTCTTTAGGGCTTTGAATTTTAAAAAATAGTTTAATTCAACACTTTGTGATTCTGTTAGTGTAGATGTTTCATCTGCTAGTTTTTGATCACCAAATCTTAACCATTGTTTAGAAACATTTAACCATAATGCTAATAGCGACAATTTATCCTGACCAGGAATAGCCTTACCAAGCAGCCAGTTATTCGCTGATTGTACTGAAATTGGTTGACCATCATAACGACAGTTAAATTCTTTCGACAAGTAGGTTGGACTAATCGGATGTTTGGCTTCTGATAAAGCCTGAGTTAGGCGTTCAGCAAAAAGTTTTTTTTCCTGTTGATTGCTCATGATCTAAAATAAACCTCAAAGATGTAATTATTATACACTTTTTATATTGCGAATAGGTTGTGCTATTGTAATATTTTTGCTCCATAAAGGTAAATTAATTTCAATATCTAAAAAAGTCTTTGATAGTTTAATTTGTATCCAAAAGTTTCCATTTGATATTTTAAAGTCAGCTTGATTTTAAAAAAAATAGCTGTAATAAGCTATATAAAATGCCCATCTCTTTTAACAATATTTTAAACGGTTTTTTGCATTCTGATGAGTGAATATAAATTCACACTTTTATGTGTAGTATTAAAAAAATTTGATTAGCACAATTATGATTTTGTAGTGATCTTTTTTTGGTGGCGCTACAGTTTTCCATTTAATTTGTGTGATTTTGATGCTTGATGAAATGATTTGAATGCTGGATTTAATGATGGCGAAAGTTTGTATCTTTCAGAGCTTAATAATATCAATCAATCTGTACATACAGTAGATTTCTAATCGTTTTCTTGATTTTTTATTTGGTGTGTTGATATTTCATAATGGTAGCCAAATAAATATACAAACTAAGGCAACAGAACTTGAATGGTTTCTCTTTAGCTTGTCATAACCTGTCGCGATAGTTTTAAATTACTTCAGTCTTGCAAGTATATTCTCAATTAAGTCTCTAATTTTATATAAGTACCAATCTTTGTAATCATTATGCGATTGGGTTTTGAATTTTGTAAGATATTTTCTTTAGTTATTGTTTTTTTATATTTTTTCTCTAAATAAGTTCGCATCATATCCTTTATTTGTACAAAGCACATCAGTATCTTTTAGACCTATGGGATTAACCAAGGCTGTTGCTACTTTCACATTATGACTTGTACCGTCATGAATTAGAAATTGAATAGGGTTCTCATTTGAATCTACTGTTAAATGAGTTTTAGAGCTATTACCCCCATGATTTTTGAAATAGTTTGGGTTCTGATGCCTGTGGCATGCTGATGAGCACGCACATAGGTTGCATGAATAAATACCCATTCCGGATCAGCATCAGAAAAAATTAAGTTAAATTATTTTTAATAACTTATTATCTTTTGATCACTGTGTTTTGTTTGAGATAAATATCAGAATTTGGGGTGAGGGGTCTTGCCTAGTAAGGCTTTCAGCTTAGACTGGTGTTGATCTGTCAGTATTGTGCGAGTCATAGCGAGAAGTGAATTTGGTTTGGTGATTAAATTTTACTTTCTCGCTATTTTTTTTGCACAGCAAATGTCACAGGCTTCATTGAAATCGAGTTGTCTTTATAAAAATTGACTGTAAACGCAGTGAACTGATGCTGCTAAAAAAAATTATAAATTGATTTTATCCATCTCTCTAAAAAATAACTAAATAAAAGAGTGTTTTATCAAATTTTGATTTAAATCGTTTTGAGATGTTTTTTCTTTTGGTGTAATTTATTGATTATATTTTATTTTAATGTTTTTTTATGTGGTCATTTTAATAAATTATATGTTTATTGAAAAAAATAAATCAAATATTGATTGATAAAAATGTTTATTTTTGTATATGATTGTCTGGTAGTTGGTGAGGGTTTGATCTTAATTGGTAAAGGATTCGAATAACTACACCTTAATTAGAGGTTTTGCTGGTTTACAGGATCCTAGGGTAGGCCAGTCTTTTTATAAAAATGGAGATATGTGTATGAGTTTACAAAAATCATTCAAGTTGTCAGCAGTAGCATTTGCAATTGCTGCATCTAGTTCAGTAATGGCAGATCAAATTAGTGTACTTGCTTTAGATGATATATATGGTTGGGTACCAACAACATCTTTTGATACAGATGCCTTCAATAGTGTTACAACAAATTCATTAACAGTAAATGGTCCAAGCCAATTGAATGGTAATTTGACTGTTAATGGCGGAGAGTCAAATATTATTAGTGCGGGTACGATTGCTACTGGTGCTGATTTAGTTATACCGACTGTAAATGCTGCTTTTGCAAATACTACTCAGAATTTTAATCAGGATCGAGTAGATACTCAAGATCAGACTCGTACAGTTGATGCGCAAGTTATTAATGAAAATAAGTTCCAATTAACTACATCTGAACAAGTAGGTCAGCAATCTTGGACAACATCGCAATCTGCAACTGCAAATTATGATCTTGCTGGTGTAATTATTCCTGGTAGTTTGACTGGTCCAGTGTTAGGTACTACCGTTGACAATGGATTTGTTGCCACAACTGTTGATAAGGTCCAAGATCTAACTTTGGGACGTAATAATTCTACAGAAGATTATCAATTATCTATCAGTAAAACAGAAAATGGTGTTACAAATTCAACCACTGTAAATGCTTCTGGTATTTCAACTGGTCAAATTACACTTGCTGGTCAAGATTTAGCAACAACAATCGCTAATGGGGATGCAACGACTTTAGCATCTGCAAATCTTTATACAGATGGTCAAGTTGCAAATGAAGCAGCAGCTCGTGCAGCAGCAGATACTCAATTACAAGCAAATATTGATACTGAAGCAGCTACTCGTGCAGCAGCAGATACTCAATTACAAGCAAATATTGATACTGAAGCAGCTACTCGTGCAGCAGCAGATACTCAATTACAAGCAAATATTGATACTGAAGCAGCTACTCGTGCAGCAGCAGATACTCAATTACAAGCAAATATTGATACTGAAGCAGCTACTCGTGCAGCAGCAGATACTCAATTACAAGCAAATATTGATACTGAAGCAGCTACTCGTGCAGCAGCAGATACTCAATTACAAGCAAATATTGATACTGAAGCAGCTACTCGTGCAGCAGCAGATACAGCATTAAATACTCGTGTTGATACTGAAGCAGCTACTCGTGCAGCAGCAGATGTAGTTTTACAAGACAACATTAATGCTGAAGCAGCAACTCGTTCAGCAGCAGATACAGCATTAAATACTCGTGTTGATACTGAAGCAGCTACTCGTGCAGCAGCAGATGTAGTTTTACAAGACAACATTAATGCTGAAGCAGCAACTCGTTCAGCAGCAGATACAGCATTAA
>NZ_VOYP01000041.1:0-26169 GCF_013420235.1 Acinetobacter sp. YH01022
AACATTTTGGCGGTAGGACATACCGTTTTGTCTGTGGAGGGTGGATGCGGTAAAGGTCGCCCTGTGAAGCAGAAAGCAAGTGAAATCCGTGAGGAAGTCACCTAAGAGCTTTTGCTTTTAGAATCCCCCCACTTGAGGTAAAACGAAAGTGGTGGGAGTATGTCAACAGAATGTTCATATTATTTTCCTGTCTTTCTTTAACGTTTATATGCATCATCGCAAGTTAATTTAACAATTCGCTGGCATCTAGATTGTTGTGATCCGTTCATTTGCTGTATCAAGATGTTGTTATTGCAATAGATTCAAGCTGTGATTTATCTGCCCATTAGCAGTCCTTGCTGAACATCGGCCTGTTTACGCAAAAAATCCCACACTAACTTAATTCTGGGCTCATGTTGCAAATCGACCAGGGTCAGCATCCAGAAAGTATGGGTAAAACTCAGCTGATCACCCAAAACTTCTTCCAGTTCGCTTTTATCATGCACCAGAAATCTCGGCAAAATGGCCAGTCCGGCACCTGCCCGGACTGCAATCTCTTGTGCCAGAATGCTGTTACTGCGAAAACAGGCACTGACCTGCAAAGGTAAACGTTCCAGCGAATACAGTGCAGCGCTATAGACCAGATCATCAATATAATCGACAAAGCGGTGCTGTTTCAGATCCTCCAGTTTTTGAATGGGCGGATTGTGTTGTAAATAATGTTTACTGCCATACAGCTTTAGACAGTAATTGGAAAGTCGGGTAATGATATAGGGCCCAGATTTGGGCCGGTCGATGGAAATGACGATATCTGCTTCCCGATGCGAGAGCTTGATGGTTTTCGGCACCGGAATCAGGTCAATGGTCAGCAACGGATAATGCTGGGAAAACTCCGCCAACAGACCGGCCAGAAATGCCGTGCCGAATCCTTCCGGTGCACCGATACGCACCCGACCTTGCAAGGGGTCATGCCGCGTGTCAATCTGGATGAAGGACTGTTCCATCTGTTCCACACGCGGGACCAGCGCCAGACCTTCCGAGGTCAGCTCATAACCGCTGGCTTCGCGTTTAAACAGTTGCGTACCGAGGGTACTTTCCAGTGCCTGAATCCGGCGTGCCACAGTACTGTGTTCGACCCCAATCAGGCGGGCTGCATTGGTGAGCGTTTTAGCACGTGCCAAAACTAAAAAAAAGCGTAAATGATCCCAATCTACTTTCATCTTCTATTTAACATCCTGTTAAATTGCTGTGCATATTTGCACAACCATCGTGCATCAATTTCTATTGGTGGTCAAAGTGTTCTTTGTTAGTCTGCTGAAACAGCGTAAAAAAATACGTTAAAAAAGCCAGTAAAGGCAAAGACAACGACAATAACAAACCAGCACGGAGCGACCATGAACGCTATTCATCATCCACAGCAAAGTACCGGATTCACCACGGCCAAATTATTGATTAATGGTGAATTTGTCGATTCAAAAAGTACTCATTGGCAAGATATTGTCAATCCTGCGACTCAGGAAGTCTTGGGTCAGGTACCATTCTCAACCCCTAAAGAAGTCAATGCTGCGATTGCGGCGGCGCAAAATGCCTTGGCCAGCTGGCGCCAAACCCCAATTCAGGCCCGTATGCGCATCATGCTGAAACTGCAGGACCTGATCCGCAGTAACTTGAAAAGCATTGCCCAGGTCTTGACTGCTGAACAGGGCAAAACCCTGGCCGATGCCGAGGGGGATATCCAGCGTGGCCTGGAAGTAGTGGAGCATGCCTGTTCTATCGGTACTCTGCAAATGGGGGAGTATGTGGAAGGCGTGGCACGTGGGGTCGATACCTATACCTTGCAGCAGCCGCTGGGTGTCTGTGCCGGCATTACCCCGTTTAACTTCCCGGCAATGATCCCACTTTGGATGTTTCCGATGGCCATTGTTTGCGGTAATACCTTTGTATTAAAGCCTTCGGAACAGGATCCCCTGTCGACCATGATGCTGGTTGAGCTGGCGATTCAGGCCGGTATCCCTGCTGGTGTGCTGAATGTGGTGCATGGTGGTAAAGAGGTGGTCGATCTGCTGTGTACCCATCGTGATATCAAAGCCATCTCTTTTGTCGGTTCAACCGCAGTCGGTACGCATGTCTATAATCTGGCAGGCCAGCACGGTAAACGTGTGCAATCAATGATGGGTGCCAAAAACCATGTGGTGGTGATGCCGGATGCTAACAAGGAACAGACATTAAATGCCTTGGTCGGTGCAGCTTTTGGTGCAGCGGGACAGCGTTGTATGGCACTTTCGGTAGCGGTGATGGTCGGTGAGACCAAGCAGTGGGTCGATGAACTGGTCAATAAAACCAAAACCTTAAAGGTCAATGCCGGACATGAACCGAATACCGATGTTGGGCCAGTGATTTCAACCCGTGCCAAAGCGCGTGTCATAGATTTAATTAACAGTGGGGTTGAACAGGGCGCCGAACTGCTGCTGGATGGTCGTGATGTGCAGGTTCCTGGCTATGAACAGGGTAATTTTGTCGGTCCCACGATTTTTAACCAGGTCACGACCGAGATGCGCATTTACAAGGAAGAAGTATTTGGTCCGGTACTGGCGATCATGCATGTCGATACTTTGGAACAGGCGATTGCACTGATTAATGCCAATCCGTTTGGTAATGGCGTGGGACTCTTTACCCAAAATGGCAATACGGCACGCACCTTCCAGAACCAGATTGATATCGGTCAGGTCGGTATCAATATTCCAATTCCGGTGCCTGTGCCGTTCTTCAGCTTTACCGGATCACGCGGTTCCAAGCTTGGCGATTTAGGTCCTTATGGCAAACAGGCAGTGCAGTTTTATACCCAGACCAAAACAATTACCAGCCGCTGGTTTGAAGACAACCAGGAAACCACTGGTGTGAATACCACCATCAGTCTGCGTTAAGGAGCATCAGCATGAAGATTGCATTTATCGGTTTAGGCAATATGGGCGGCTCGATGGCACAGAACCTGCTCAAGTCGGGACATCAGGTTTTTGGTTATGACTTAAGCGAAACAGCACTACAGCATTTCGCGCAAGCCGGTGGCATCATCTGTGACAGCCCGCAAGCTGCTGCCAAGCAGGCAGAGGTCGTGGTCAGCATGTTGCCCGCCGCCAAGCATGTCCGTGAAGTTTATTTAGGCGAACACGGTATTCTGGAGGTGCTTCAGGCGGGCAGCCTGTGTATCGATAGCAGCACCATTGACCCGCAAACCATTCAGGAGATTGCCGCAGTAGCGCAGGCCAAACAGGTTCGCGTCTGTGATGCACCGGTATCCGGGGGGACTTTGGGCGCCAAAGACGGTACATTGACCTTTATGGTCGGTGCAGATGCTGCCACCTTTGAAGCCGCCAAACCAGTCCTCAGCTGTATGGGCAAAAATCTGGTGCATTGTGGTGCTGTGGGTACAGGACAGGTGGCGAAAATCTGTAATAACCTGATTCTGGGCATTTCCATGACTGCGGTTGCAGAAGGAATGGCGCTCGGGGCCAAACTAGGCATGGATCCGCAGGCGCTGGCTGGGGTAATCAACAGTTCCACCGGACGTTGCTGGAGTTCTGAGATTTATAATCCCTGGCCGGATATCTGTGCCAATGCGCCATCATCACGGGGTTATACCGACGGTTTTGCCGCACAACTGATGCTGAAAGATCTGGGCCTGGCGGTCGATGCCGCGCAACAGGCCGAGCAGCCGGTGGTTCTGGGCAGCATGGTACAAAAACTCTACCAACAGCTGTGTCAGGACGGTCATGCCCATCTGGACTTCTCCAGCATCATGCATCAATACACCCCAACACCTGCTTAAAAACTTAATGATTCAATGGAGCAAGGACTCGCTTCATCAACAATACCTTGTCAGTAATAACGATAAATTCAGGCTGAGGTTGAACATGTTAGATTATCAAAAAACGGTTGAAAATTTTGATTTAGATGTGGTGGCAAAGCAGTATTTGTCCGGTTCGATGCAGGCGGTAAACGCCTGTTATGAATGTTGTGACCGGCATGCCGATTCCGATGTGATTGCCTTGTACTGGTATGGCAAAGACGGCCGCAAAGAAAAATACAGCTTTCGTGAACTGAAGAAATATTCCAGTCAGTTTGCCAACTTTTTAAAGTCACAGGGCATTGGTAAAGGTGACCGCGTTTCCGGCTTGTTGCCGCGCACCCCGGAGCTGATCATTACCATTCTGGCGACCTGGCGCATTGGCGCAGTCTATCAGCCTTTATTTACTGCCTTTGGCCCTAAAGCCATTGAGCATCGTATTCAGCTGGCACAAAGCAAGCTGGTAGTCACAGACCTGGCCAATCGGGAAAAATTATCCGAGATCAGCCACTGCCCCCCGATTGTGACGGTACAGGCTGAACTGCAGGCAGAAGCCTATCCGCAGGATCTCAGCTTCTGGAGGGTACTGAACCGGCAAGCGGAAAACTGTGAACTGGAAATGCTTGGTATCGATGAGCCATTTTTACTGATGTTTACCTCGGGCACCACCGGGCCAGCCAAACCGCTGAAAGTCCCGCTAAAAGCGCTGATTGCTTTTGCCGGCTATATGCACAATGCCATCGGTCTCACCGAGGATGACGCCTTCTGGAATATTGCCGATCCAGGCTGGGCCTATGGTTTGTACTATGCCATTACCGGGCCTTTACTGCTCGGACACTCGACCCTGTTTTATGAAGGCGGTTTTAATGCTGAAAGTGTCTGCGACATTGTCAAGGAATATGGCATCACCAATCTGGCTGGTGCACCAACCGCTTACCGTATGATGATGGCAGCGGACCCTGCCCAGATGGCCCAGCTGCGTGGCAAGTTGCGCGTAGTCAGTAGTGCCGGAGAACCGTTAAATCCGGAAGTGATCCGCTGGTTTAAAGAGGTGCTGGATGTGCCGATTTATGACCATTATGGCCAGACCGAAGTCGGGATGGTGGTGTGTAACCATCATGCACTAGAGCATCCGGTGCGTTCAGGCTCAGCAGGCTTTGCCAGCCCGGGTTACCGGATTGCCGTCGTCGATGAACAGGGCCATGAATTGGCAGCTGACGTTCCGGGCATTCTGGCGGTGGATATCAGCCAGTCCCCAATGATGTGGTTCTCGGGTTATGAAGAAAGCCGTAAATCGCCTTTTGTCGGCCATTACTATTTAACCGGTGATACTGCGGAAATTCATGCCGATGGCAGTATGAGTTTTGTCGGGCGCAGTGATGATGTCATTACCACCTCAGGCTATCGCGTCGGTCCGTTTGATGTCGAGAGTGCCTTGCTGGAGCATGACGCGGTGATCGAAGCGGCAGTGATTGGTGTACCTGACCCAGAGCGGACCGAAATCATTAAAGCCTTTGTGATTCTTGCCAGCCATTCTCCTGCAACTGCCGAGCTGCAACAGGAACTGGGTCAGTTTGTGAAAAAGCGTTTATCTGCCCATGCCTATCCGCGCCTGATCGAGTTTGTCACTGAACTGCCGAAAACCCCGAGTGGCAAGATTCAACGTTTCTTATTACGTAATCAGGAAATTAACAAGCAACAAGCGAAGACTGCATAAACCAGCCAAATTCAGCAGATTGAATAAAAGATCGAATTAAAGAGATTGAAGGAAGAATCAATGCAATTTACGGAAGAACAACAACTGATTCAGGACATGGCCAAGAGCTTTGCCCAGGAACAGATTAAACCACATGCCGGCGAGTGGGATCAAAAAGGCATCTTTCCCAAAGATGCATTGGCTCAAATGGGCGAATTGGGTTTTCTTGGGATGCTGATTCCCGAGGAATGGGGCGGTTCCGGCACAGGCACACTGGCTTATGTGTTGGCGCTGGAAGAAATTGCCGCAGCCGATGGTGCCACCTCTGCGATTATGAGCGTGCACAACTCGGTCGGTTGTGTACCGATTCTCAAGTTCGGGACAGAGCAGCAAAAGCAGCAATTTTTAAAACCTTTGGCCCAAGGCGAAATGATTGGTGCCTTTGCCCTGACCGAACCACATACCGGTTCGGATGCTGCTGCCATTAAAACCCGTGCGGTCAAAGACGGCGAGCACTACATCATCAATGGTGCCAAACAGTTTATTACCTCCGGGAACAACGCCGGGATGATTATTGTCTTTGCCGTGACCGATCCATCTGCGGGAAAAAAAGGCATGAGTGCCTTTTTAGTGCCACGCGACACCCCAGGCTATGAAGTGATCCGGGTGGAAGAGAAACTGGGTCTGCACGCTTCGGATACCTGTCAGATTGCCTTAACCGATGTGCGTATTCATGAAAGTTTAAGACTCGGTGCAGAAGGTGAAGGCCTGAAAATCGCCCTCGCCAATTTGGAAGGTGGACGGATTGGCATTGCCGCACAAGCCGTCGGTCTGGCCCGTGCCGCTTTAGAAGAAGCCAGCAAATATGCGCATGACCGTGTGGCCTTTGGCAAGCCGATTTTTGAGCAGCAGTCGATTGCATTCAGGCTGGCCAGCATGGCCACCGAAATTGAAGCGGCACGTCAACTGGTGCATTTTGCTGCACGTAAAAAGGAAGCCGGCGAAAGTTGTTTGACTGAAGCCTCCATGGCCAAGTTATTTGCTTCGGAAATGGCGGAACGTGTCTGCTCCAAGGCGCTACAAATTTTTGGTGGTTACGGTTATCTAAAAGATTTTCCGATTGAACGCATCTATCGCGATGCGCGGATTTGTCAGATTTATGAAGGCACCAGCGATATTCAGCGCCTGGTGATTGCACGCAGTTTATAAGGAATGAAAAAGGATTTTTATCATGCAATGGCAAACGATTTTACTCGAACAACGTAACGGCGTCGGACTGATTACCTTAAACCGCCCTCATGCGTTAAATGCACTGAATAACCAGCTGATTGTTGAAGTCAATCAGGCCTTGGATCAGCTGGAAAAAGACCCGGCCATCGGTTGTATCGTGATTACCGGTTCGGAAAAAGCCTTTGCTGCCGGTGCCGATATTAAGGAAATGGCTGATTTAACTTTCCCACAAATCTATCTGGACGATTTTTTCAGTCTGGCCGACCGGATTGCGCAGCGTCGTAAGCCATTGATCGCAGCTGTAAGTGGCTATGCCTTGGGTGGCGGGTGTGAATTAGCTTTAATGTGTGACTTTATTTATTGTGCTGATAATGCAAAATTTGGTCTGCCTGAAGTCACCTTAGGCGTGTTGCCCGGCATTGGCGGGACCCAGCGTTTAACACTGGCCATCGGCAAGGCCAAAGCCATGGAAATGTGCCTGACTGCCCGGCAAATGGGTGCACAAGAAGCTGAACAAAGCGGTCTGGTGGCCCGGGTATTCGCCAAGGAAGAACTGCTGCAACACACCCTGCAAGCGGCGGAAAAAATTGCCGAGAAATCCTTGCCGGCAGTCATGATGATTAAAGAGTCGATTAACCGGGCCTTTGAAGTCAGTCTGGCCGAAGGCCTGCGTTTTGAACGCCGGGTTTTCCATTCCATTTTTGCCGGTGCTGACCAAAAAGAAGGCATGCAGGCCTTTGTAGAAAAACGCCCAGCCCAATTTACCCATCAATAAAACATCATAATAGGAAAAAATAATGAGTGATGATAATAACTTAGCGATTCGGGTCGCAGGAGGTCTGGGCATTATTAGCCTGGATCGTAGCAGCCATTTAAATGCCTTGACCCTGCCGATGATTCAGGGTATTCAGGCACAACTCGATCAGTGGCGCCATGACCCGCAGGTACAAGCCGTGCTGATCAATTCCAACAGTCCGAAAGCGTTCTGTGCCGGAGGCGATATCCGCTATCTGTATGACAGCTATCAGGCCGGAAATACCCGATATCAGGATTTTTTCGCTACTGAATATGCCATGCTGAGCACGCTGCGTCATTTCCCCAAACCCGTGATCGCGATGATGGATGGCTATGTCCTGGGTGGCGGCTTTGGACTGGCACAGGCGTGTCATATTAAAGTGACCAGTGAAAAATCACGTTTTGCCATGCCAGAAACCGCGATTGGCTTTTTCCCGGATGTCGGTGCCACCCATTTTCTGTCCCGACTGGATGAAGTCGGTGTATATATGGCATTGACCGGTGAACAGATCAGCAGCAGTGATGCGCTGTATCTGGATCTGGTTGATTATCATGTTCCGAGTGAGCGTTTTGCTGAGTTAGAAGCGGCATTGAGCGCTGCGCCTATTTTAAACCCGGTGGAAATCCCCAAAATCATCAGTACATTTATCACCCATCCGCAAGAAAGAGAATTACAAAAACGGATAGCGTCTATTCACAAGCATTTTGCCTATCAGAACCTGGATGAGATTGAACACAGTCTGGCCCATGCAAGCGATGCCACGGAGCAGGAGTGGGCGGATAAAATGCTGGCCATCTTGCAGCAGCGTCCGCTGATGGCCAAACAGATCAGCCTGAAATTACAGCAGGCCGGCCAGAACCTATCGCTGGAAAAATGTATGCAGTTAGAACGGGATTTGCAGGATATCTGGTTAGAGCAGGGTGATTTTATCGAGGGAGTACGGGCACTGATCATTGATAAAGACAAAAATCCACAGTGGCAAACAGACAATGCAGAATTTGAAAAAACGCTGGAAAAATGCTGGCCAGTCTGGACCAAGCAGCATATAGATTCGCTTTGTTATAAATAATCGGAGTTTATTTTAAATAACAAAGTGGGTCACGGATGACACAGCTTAAAAATATAAGAGGGATAGATATGAAACCCGGACAAGAATTACATGCTCAAGCTAAAAAGCCTTCACACCGTTTGGCGGGTATATCCAGTATGGTGGGTACCACCATTGAATGGTACGATTTTTTTATTTACGGTGCTGCGGCCGCATTAATTTTTAATAAACTCTTCTTTCCTAATCTAGATCCATTGATGGGGGTCATGGCTGCATTTGCGACTTACGCTGTTGGCTTTATTGGTCGGCCTCTGGGAGGCATTGTATTTGGTCATTTTGGAGACAAAATTGGCCGTAAAGCCATGTTATTGACTACGCTGATTATGATGGGTATTCCCACCGTGCTTATTGGTTTATTGCCGACCTATGAAAGTATTGGTTATTGGGCGACCGTGTGTCTGATTATCCTGCGCTTTATTCAGGGTATGGCTATGGGAGGAGAATGGGGTGGTGCTGTTTTAATGGCAGTTGAACATGCACCTGAAGGAGGCAAGGGATTTTGGGGTAGCTTACCTCAGGCCAGTGCGGGTGGTGGACTGATGCTCGCATCAATTGCTCTGGGATTGGTGTCTATGCTGCCAGAAGCCAGTCTATTTAGTTGGGGGTGGCGAATTCCATTCCTTGCCAGTATTGTTCTATTGGGCGTTGGCTGGTATATACGGGTCAAAGTGCCAGAATCCCCCGATTTTGAAAAAATGAAAGACCAGGTGCAAGAGATTAAAGTACCGGCTTTGCAAGTGTTTAAAAATCATCCTCGAGAGCTTTTAACCATTATTTTTGCTCGTGCCGCTGAGAATGCATGGTTCTATATTGCTTCTACCTTCGCCCTCGCCTATACCACCACAAAACTGGGAATTCCCCGTCAAGACATTCTATTTGCCACGATTTGTGGAGGTGGCTTGATTATGATTATGACGCCTTTATTTGGACATCTCTCAGATAAGGTGGGTCAAAGAAATATGTTTATGTTTGGTCTGGTGGTCCTTACACTTTATTGTTATCCATTTTTTAGTATGTTGGATACAAAAGACCCACTCTTGGTCTGGACTGCAATCGTATTGGCCATTGGTGTAGTTTTCCCGCTCATGTATGCACCGCAATCCCAGTTGTTTGCTCGACAATTCCCGACCGAAATTCGATATAGTGGTATTTCAATTTCTGTGCAGTTTGCCGGAGTCATTGGCGGAGGCTTAGCTCCCTTAATTGCAACTAAGCTTTTGAGTGTGGGTGGGGGGAGTCCTCATTTGATTATTGGCTATATTATAGGCATGGCTATATTTGCGATTTTCTGTACATGTTTTATGAAGCGTGACAAGTTCAGTATTCCCCACTCCAAAGTGATGGTAAAAAATGCAACAGAAACCGATTTATCCAGCCTTTAATATGAATCAAATTGAAGTTATTCAATAATGTAGCAATGAAATGGATATTTCTTTCGGTTTTGGAAATAATTTTTCCAAGACTGAAAGAATAACGATACGGATGATTTCCATCAGTCTCGTACAAGAAACACATAATTTTCAATGGTTTAAATAACAGCGCTGGAAGCAAAGAGATCAAGCCTTTATGCTTGTTGATAAAGGGTAGAGCAGGCTTTCGGCCAATTAGGGATAAGATGCCTAAGCCCATTCAAAGCCAGTAAAACAATCCATTAACCTTCTTGCATAAGCAGATTAATTGAGAAATTGGCGAATATCGCATTCGACTTGAGTATGTAAATGCTAAATTAAACATTTTCAGAATTTTTGCTACACTTTACCGTAATCGATGTAAATGTATGGGTTTAGGTCTGAATTTGATTGCTGCAATTTACAGCACGGAAATGATTAAAAGAGATTTTTTCAATAGATCTAATAGAGAATCTCGAAATAAATGATTTAACCTATGCTTCATCGTAGAGCATCTATTTATCATCTGCTCGAAGTCAAGACAGCAATCCCGAGTCATCGTCATCGTTTTTGGACCTTGAATATGTTTAACTTTGCTAAGGTTATGCAAATTTTATCTCATTAATAGAACAACAGCTTTTATTGCCAAGTTCTATGTCAACAACAATTCTAGAATATAAAGACTGATGTCAGTATTACAAATACAAAAAATCGTAATACTAAACTGGCACGTCATTTGCATTTATCTATCCATCATAAAGTGATCTAGGGTTCCGGCAGTTATTTGGGTAGTTATTTGCAAAAATACTGTGTCTGAGACCGAGAGTTCACGGCTTAGTTTTGATAAAAACAGAGCTACACGGAGGGATAAAAGCCCGGGAGGTTGGAACAAAAACCTTAGAGAGGTCAAGCAAATGGGCGACTATCATAACAATCAGACTTTATGGACTGAAATCCTGCCAGGCGGGCATCACTGGTCGGGCCGCATTCAAAAAGGCGCAATTCTACAATTCAAGGCACTTGGTGCCAATGCCAACGTTTCCCTGTTCTGT
Source organism: Acinetobacter sp. YH01022 (assembly GCF_013420235.1). Taxonomy (NCBI): domain Bacteria; kingdom Pseudomonadati; phylum Pseudomonadota; class Gammaproteobacteria; order Moraxellales; family Moraxellaceae; genus Acinetobacter; species Acinetobacter sp. YH01022. Next base: position 11,094 of record NZ_VOYP01000041.1, read on the forward strand.
GTTAATGCTGAAGATAAGCTGGAACGCTACAACATGCCCGACAGTCTAAAAGGGCAGCATACCGCATTTTTAAGCACCGGCCATGTGCTGTATTCAGATCTCGGCCGGGTCATGGCATCGATTGTCAAAGATGAGCATGGCTGGAATGATGCTTTATGCGCGCCAAGCACCAAAGTACAAATTGAAAAACAGTTTGGAACCAAGACCTTTCAAGATGCACGCAATGATATGTACCGCAATGGCCGTGACAGCTTGCTGTTAGAGATGACCAAATTTGGCTTATCGACTCAAGATTTAAGCGCTACGGTCAATCTGTTTTCTAAAGTTGTGCCAAATGATATGGGTGAGCTGTCTTATGTGGCATCGGACCATAGCAATGAGATCATTGAACTGCGTTTTGAAATGGACTGTCTATTATTCCTGTCTGCCGCACCCCATGCCTTAGATGACAGCGCTGAGTATCAACCTGCCGATATTCAATTGTCATTGTTCAAAGCCAATACTTTAGCCGAGACCGATATTTGCCGTGATTCATGCCCGCAAAATCAGCGTGCTTTCCAAAATAATAATCGTTACTACGCACTCAGCGTTTAATTGGGGGAATCATCATGACTGCATTAGCTAATTTAGAAAATGGTTTAGAAAAATCAGTATTAAGTGAAGTCTGTCCTGCCGGTGAAGCGTGGATGGGTGAAGTCAAGAAAGGACAGTATTTCCGTATTGTTGACCTGGAGGGCAACCAGGCGGTGGATACTTTATTTATTTCAGCAAGAAATCCTGAAGAGCGTTATAGCGCAACCGATACGCTTGCGATCAATAAACAGATTTATTTAGAAAAAGGCACCACGCTTTATACCAATTTTGGCAATGCGATTGCGAAAATTCACGATGATAACTGCGGTCGCCACGACACTTTAGGCGGTGCATGTTCGTGTGAAAGTAATACGGTACGTTATGCACATGATAAATACCCAATGCACAGTTGCCGTAATAATTTCATGATGGCATTGTCTCAGCATCCGATTGCCAAAAAGCATGGCCTGAATGTGCGTCATATTGGTCCAAACATTAATTTCTTTATGAATGTGCCGGTGACCGCAGATGGTCATTTGAAATTTGATGATGGCATTTCAGCACCCGGTAAATTTGTCGAGATTCAAGCAGAAATGGATTTGATTGTACTGATCTCAAATTGCCCGCAACTGAATAATCCCTGCAATGCCTATAACCCGACCAAAATTCAACTGATCATCCGTGAAGGTGAGGAATAAGCCATGTTCAATAAAGTCCTCATTGCCAACCGTGGTGCGATTGCCTGCCGCGTGATCCGTACTTTAAAAAAATTGGGTATCCACTCGGTTGCAGTGTATTCAGAAGCCGATCGTGATTCCTTGCATGTCACACTGGCCGATGAAGCGGTATATCTTGGTGAAGCAGCGGCCACTCAAAGCTATTTAAATGTTGAGAAAATTTTAGACATTGCTAAACAGACCGGTGCCCAGGCCATTCACCCGGGTTATGGTTTCCTGTCTGAAAATGCCGAATTCTGCGACCTGTGTGAATCTCAAGGTATTGCCTTTATTGGTCCAAACTCCACACAAATGCGTAAGTTTGGCCTGAAACACACCGCACGTGAACTGGCGATTCAAGCCAAAGTGCCATTGTTGCCGGGCAGCCAGTTATTGGCAGATGAAGCTGAAGCGCTGACTGAGGCTGCACGTATTGGCTATCCGGTGATGCTAAAAAGTACCGCAGGTGGTGGCGGTATCGGCATGCGTCTGGTCTGGAATGAGACTGAACTGAAAGATGCTTATGCAACGGTGTCTTACTTGGCCCAAGCCAATTTTAAAGATGCAGGTTTATACCTAGAGAAATTTGTACAAAACGCCCGTCATATCGAAGTGCAGATTTTTGGTGATGGCAATGGCTTAGTCTTAGCACTAGGCGAGCGTGATTGTTCAGTACAGCGTCGTAACCAGAAGGTGATCGAAGAAACCCCGGCACCGCATATCACTGATGAGCAGCGTGCCCATATCCAGAATGTCGCGATCCAGCTGATGCAATCAGTGAATTACCGTTCGGCCGGTACGGTTGAATTCGTGATGGATACCGATACGCAGGAATTTTACTTCCTGGAAGTGAATACCCGTCTGCAAGTCGAGCACGGCGTGACCGAGCAGGTCTTTGGCGTGGACTTGGTGGAATGGATGGTGACCCTAGCCAGCGGTGACTGGACAGCACCAAGTGAAAAACTGGAAGCCAAAGGTCATTCGATTCAGGTGCGTCTGTATGCCGAAGACCCGATCAAGAACTTCCAGCCCAGTGCAGGTTTACTGACCCATGTTGAGTTTGATGCCAATGCGCGTAATGAAACCTGGGTAGAAACCGGTTCAACCGTATCGTCTTTCTACGATCCGATGATTGCCAAGATCATTGTCACCGCAGACGACCGTAAATCTGCGATTCAGGCGATGACCAAAACGCTGGCAAAAACGCAGGTTGCGGGGATTGAAACCAATCTGGAATATCTGCAAAACATCATCGACTGTGAGGTGTTTAAAGCCGGTACCCAAACCACACGTTTTTTAAATACCTTTGTATGGAAAACCCAAAAAATTGAAGTGCTGCAAGCTGGTATTCAGACTGCTGTGCAGGATGTCACTGGTCGTCTTGGTTACTGGGATGTCGGTGTACCGCCATCCGGTGCGATTGATCCATTGTCACTCAATGTCGCCAACCAGTTACTCGGTAATGTAGCGAATACAGCAGGGTTGGAATGTACCCTGCAAGGCCCGATACTGAAATTCCACTGTGATAGCCAGATCGTACTGGCCGGGGGTGACATGCCATCGACCTTGGATGGTGTAGAGGTGCCGATGTGGCAAACGGTGAATGTAGGTAAAGGCCAGATTTTAAAATGTGGCAAAATCGCCACAGGTTGCCGTACCTATATCGGCATCAAGGGCGGTCTGAATGTCCCAAAATATCTGGGTTCACAAGCGACCTTTACCTTGGGCCAGTTTGGTGGTCATGCCGGGCGTAACCTGTTAATTGGCGATATGCTGCCAATTACGGCATTTACATCTAATGAAATAAAAGCTCTTGCACCTGAACAAGTTCCGACTTTTAGTCAGGAATGGGAAATTGCGGTGATGTACGGCCCACATGGGGCGCCGGATTTCTTTACCAAAAATGACATTGATACCTTCTTTGCCAACAGCTTTGAAATTCACTTTAACTCCAGCCGTACCGGGATTCGTCTGATTGGTCCCAAACCGGAATGGGCACGTGAGGACGGTGGTGAAGCCGGTCTGCATCCTTCTAATATTCATGACAATGCCTATGCCATTGGCGCGATTGACTTCACCGGGGATATGCCGATTATTTTGGGTCCAGATGGACCAAGTCTGGGGGGGTTCGTCTGTCCAGCCGTAGTGATTAATTCAGAACTGTGGAAACTCGGTCAGCTGAAAGCCGGCGATAAAGTCAAGTTTGTCCCTGTCAGCTACCACCAAGCAAAACTTTTAAATGAAAAATATCATGCACAATTAGAAGCTTCTGATACCCAAGCTATGGCATTTGATGAATCGTTCTACCCTGAAATCAGCACCTTAAAATCAGCTATTTTAGATACCTTAAAAGGTCAAAATGGTCTACCGGATGTAGTCTATCGTCCTGCTGGCAATAACTATATGCTGGTGGAATATGGCGAGCTGGTTTTAGATCTTAACCTGCGTTTCCGTATCCATGCACTGATGCAATGGGTACAGAAACAGAATATAGCCGGCATTATTGACCTGACGCCGGGCATCCGTTCACTGCAAATCTATTTTGATTCGATCCAGCTGGATCAGCTCGACCTGCTGCGTCTGTTGCAAGTCGCTGAAGCTGAACTGCCGGATGTGACAGCAATGCAAGTGCCATCGCGTACCGTGTATCTGCCACTGGCCTGGGAAGATTCTCAAACCCAACTGGCAACTGAACGTTATATGCAAACTGTGCGTCCAGATGCGCCGTGGTGTCCAGACAATATCGAGTTTATTCGCCGTATTAATGGCTTAAAAGATAAACAAGCCGTGAAAGATGTGGTTTATGACGCAAGTTACTTGGTGATGGGCCTGGGCGATGTGTACCTGGGTGCGCCTGTGGCGACCCCGCTTGATCCACGTCAGCGTCTGGTCACCACCAAATATAACCCGGCACGGACCTGGACACCTGAAAATGCCGTGGGGATTGGCGGTGCCTATATGTGTGTGTACGGCATGGAAGGCCCGGGTGGTTATCAGTTTGTTGGTCGTACTACGCAAATGTGGTCACGCTACCGTAAAAATGCCGACTTTGAACAAGGTAAACCGTGGTTACTACGTTTCTTTGACCAGATCAAGTTCTATGAAGTCTCTGAAGCGGAACTGATGCAGATGCGTGATGACTTTAAAGCGGGACGTTTAAAACTGCGTATTGAAGAAGGTGTATTGAACTTAAAAGAATACAATGACTTCTTAACGGAACATCAGGAATCGATTTCAGCATTTAAAGAAGTGCAACAAGCGAACTTTGATGCAGAACGTCGTCGCTGGCATGCAGCAGGGCTGGCGGAATATGTGTCTGAAAGCCTGGACGCTGTCGATGATGGTGAAGGTGTGGAAATTCCAGATGGTGGTTGTGCAGTGGAATCGCATATGCCGGGTTCAATCTGGAAAATTGAATGTGCTTCGGGTGATATTGTGGAAGAAGGCGCAACTTTGGCCGTCATTGAAGCGATGAAGATCGAGATTCCAATTATTGCCCCTGAGCGTATGCGTGTAGATGCCATTACCATTGAAAAAGGGCAAACGGTGAAGACGGGGCAGGTGTTGTTTACCTTGGCGCCAGTGGCTTAAAGAATAACTTGCTAATAGAGACAATTGTCGTTAGTATGATACTTAATACAGCCGCCACGCTTAGTTCTTCTTCGGGAGTCCGCGCAACCTTGGCGGTTTTTTATGTCTGAATATAATGAACCATGTTGAAAATCTACAATAAAAAACCACTCTCATATATCGAACAGGTAAATCATTTGGAAGACAAAGGCATGATTATTCATAATCGTGCCTGGGCTGAATCTGTATTGTCTAAATATGGTTATTATCGTTTAAGTGCATATTGGTATCCTTATCGTGTACGACAAGAATATAAAATTTTAGATACATTTCAACCTAATACAAGATTTGAAAGCATTGTTCAGCTATACGAGTTTGATACAGAACTCAGGTTACAAGTCTTTAATGCCATAGAGATGATTGAAACTTATTTACGTACACAGATTACCTATTTTATGGCGCATAAGTATGGTGCTTTTGGAATTTATCAGGTAACAAACTTTCATCCAAAATTTAAGCATAGCAGTTTTATCAACAACTGTAATAAAGAGGTCGAGCGTTCAAAAGATATATTCATTCAACATTTTGAACAAAACTATATCGGATTTTCAAAAATTCCTATTTGGATGCTGACAGAAGTTTTAAGTTTGGGATCACTATCTTTTTTATATCAGGGCTTGAAGAACAATAAGTCTGAAGGTGTAGAAGATAAAAAGGAAGTTTCACAGCACTTTTCAGTACATCATGAAAAATTAGCTGAATGGTTGCACATATTGACCTATGTACGAAATACTTGTGCACATCATGGGCGATTATGGAATAAAGAATTAGCAATTAAATCCAAAGTCGATAAAGATCCCAATTGGCAACCACCTATTACACCGACCAACAAACGTATCTTCTATGTACTCTTAATATTAAAAACATTACTCAGACCGACAGGTTTTGATACAGAGTGGTGCAATCAACTGAATAAACTATTAAAACCTATACTGAAAAATGAGAATTGGCGTGTTGCGATGGGTTTCCCTGAAAAATGGGAAGATCATCCTATTTGGAATTTATAAAAGATGGCTAAAAAACTAGAAGAACTTTTAGGAATGCATAGTATTGAAAGTCAAAATCGTATTTTTGAAAATGCAAAAATAATTTTGAATGATCTTGTTAAAGAAGATATTCAATTATTAAAACTTGCAGAAGAAGCTAAAAACGATGAAACCGTAAAGATGAGTCTAAAAGAGCTACGAGCTCGAGTTCACAAAAACCGCGCTTAAAAAGTTTGATAAGCTGAGCCACACTTTAACGCAAAAAGTGAACCTGAATGGTGCAGTGTTGTACAATTTTTATGCATATTTAATGATCTAAATAGCCTTCCTTCTTTTCACTCCCGCTTCAGCAGGGCTTTGTGATGCCGCTGCGGCATTATTCAGTTCATTTTATATTTTGGCACGCTTTCTGCTTTTATTTATATGACAGATAAACAGAGGAGAGCCATTTACTTGATCACTCAACCATACTCATCGTTCAACCCATCATGTATAAAAAAAATAACTGTACATGAAGAATAAAAGCAATCGAACCGGTGAAATTATCAATAACCCCCCTGATTTAAAACAGGCCCCAGCTCAGCGTACTGGGGCTTTTTTTTTGCCGTTTTTATTTAATCCCGTCACTACAATTGGCACGCTTTCTGCATTTTAGCAAGTAATACGAAATTCCAGTTTTGTAATACCTGTAGGAGATGCACATGAATCATCCAGACTCGAATAAAAAGCTGCATCCATGGCTGAAATTCTTAGTTGAGCTTTTAAGTGTACGTGCCGGACTGCATTTACAGCAATCCGCACAGCAGAAGGAATACCGCCGTGGCTAAACAAAAATTGGCACGGATTAGTATCACCCTGCCAGAAAGCACGCTTCAGGCACTCGATCAAAAGATTGTCGAGCAACATTATGAAAGCCGTTCTCAGGCTATTGTCGACATGATTAACCGCTATTTGATTGACGATCTGGTGGCACACGATGAAGTGATGGTCGGCACATTGACGCTGGTCTATGACGTCAGCCTCAAGCCGCTGCGTTCCCAGCTGGTGGACCTGCAACAGCAATATCTGGAACAGGTGATCAGCTCGCTACATATCCAGCTGGATGATGAAAAAGTCCTGCAGGTGATGCTGATGCAGGGCGTGAGCAGTGACCTGAAAGAAATTAGTGAACAATTTATTGCATTGAAAGGGATGCTCAAAGGGCACCTGGAACTGATGGATGCCGTGATGCCCCCCATTCCTCAAAATACCAATAAAGGAGTATTGTCATGAACACTTTATGGACCATTCAGGATTGGCAGAATGCTTACCAACAGCAGCAGATCCAGTTACAGGATCTGATCTCTTATGTCGCATCGTTTAACAATGACAATCATGCCTGGATTTCAATTGCCACAGCAGAACAATTACAAGCCCAAATTGATACTCTAAAGGGTAAATCCGTAGCAGACCTACCACTGTACGGTATTCCATTTGCGGTGAAAGACAATATTGATGTTGCCGGTTTTTATAGCACGGCAGCCTGTAAAGAAGCTGCTTATCTGGCCAGCAGTGATGCAACAGTGGTTGCCAAGTTGAAAGCGGCTGGTGCGATTGTGGTGGGTAAAACCAATCTGGACCAGTTTGCAACCGGTCTGGTCGGTGTACGTTCTCCATACGGTGCAGTGAAAAATAGCTTTCATCCAGACTATATCAGTGGCGGTTCAAGTTCGGGTTCATCTGTGGCGGTTGCCAATGGTCAGGTGCCTTTCAGTTTAGGCACAGATACCGCAGGTTCGGGCCGTGTGCCAGCCGGACATAACAATATTGTAGGGCTTAAACCGACCAAGGGCTGGTTCTCAACTTCGGGGCTGATTCCGGCTTGCCGTACCATTGATGTGATTTCAATTTTTGCCTTGACGGTGGATGATGCCTGGCAAGTAGCCCAGATCATGCAAGGTTATGATACATCTGATGAATATTCACGCCAGCATCCAGCCAATGTACCCACCCAGTTTTCTAAAGGCAAAATTGCCATTCCGGCACAACTAGAATTCTATGGCGATGCGGAATCGGAAAAAGCCTTTAAACTGGCGATCGCTCGTGCCAAACAGCTGGGCTATGCGGTCGAAGCGATTGATTTCAGCATCTTCAATCAGCTGGCTTCAGCTTTATATAACAAAGCTTGGGTCGCAGAGCGTTGCAGCGCCGTAGAGAAAATAGTCTCGCGTGAGGTGCCCCATCCGGTGATTCACCAGATCATCAGTCAGGCGGACAACTTCAACGCTGTCGATATGATGCAGGCGGAATATGAACGTGCCCAGCTGGCGCGCCAAATCAATCTGGCATTGGCGGACTTTGATGCCTTGATGGTGCCTACCGCACCGACCATTTACAAGATTGCCGATGTGGAAGCAGATCCACTGGTTAAAAATAGCCACATGGGTGCCTATACCAATTTCGTCAATTTTGCTGATCTGTCAGCCTTGGCACTGCCAAATAGCATTCGTGTTGATGGCCTGCCAAGCGGTGTGACCTTTATTGCTCCTGCCTGGATGGATCAGGCCTTGGCCAACTTTGCTCAACGCTGGCAGCAAGCGACAGCTTTAATGCTGGGGACTTCGCAGAAAACTTATATACCAAGCACCCAGATTCAATCTCAGCATTCGGTCAAACTCGCAGTCGTAGGTGCACACCTGACGGGTATGCCGTTGAACTTCCAGCTGACCACACGTGGCGGAACCTTGCTGCAAACCACCCAGACCGCAGCAAGCTATAAATTGTATGCCTTGAAAAATACCACACCGCCTAAACCGGGCCTGCAGTACAGCAGTACAGGTCAGAAGATTGCAGTCGAAGTCTGGGATATTCCATTTGCCAACTTTGGTCAGATTGTTGCAGAAGTGCCGGCACCGCTCGGTATTGGCAATGTTCAGCTGGCAGATGGTCGTTGGGTCAAAGGCTTTATCTGTGAAGGCTATGCGCTGGAAGATGCCACTGACATCAGCCATTTCGGTGGCTGGCGTGACTTTATTCAATCAAAACAACCTTCAAACACGCGTTTTAAATGTAATTGCATAGGGGAAATCGCACCATGATGAAAAAACTAAGTTTAGCCGCATCAATCTGTGGCGCCATTTTATTGAGTGGCTGTGACAATACGGCTAAAGTGCCAGAATCAGATGCCAAGGCAGGCGCTAGTGCCCAAACCCAGCCGATCCGTATTGGTTATAGTGACTGGCCGGGCTTTGTGGCATGGCAAGTGGCCATTGAAAAAGGCTGGTTAAAAGAAGCTGGCGTAAATGCCGATTTTAAATGGTTTGACTATTCGGCTTCATTGTCTGCTTTTGCTGCAAACCAGCTGGATGCGGTGATGGTCACCAACGGAGATAATCTGGTGACCGGTTCCGGTGGTACCAAAGGCGTAATGATCATGGCAACCGACTATTCGGCGGGAAATGACGTCATTATCGCTAAACCGGGGATTAATACGATTCAGGAACTGAAAGGCAAAACAGTGGCGACTGAAAAAGGTCTGGTCGATCACCTGCTGCTGTCGACTGCACTGGATGATGCCAAAATCAAGCTGAACGAGGTCAAGCTGGTCAATACCATGACCAATGAACTGCCTCAGGTCTTTAATACTCCAGATATTGATGCGATTGCCGTATGGCAGCCGGTCGCCAATCAGGCTTTATCTGCCGTTGCCGGTTCAAAGATTATTTTTAGCTCTAAAGATAAAGCCGGCCTGATCTACGATACCCTGACGGTGAATCCAGCACATCTGCAAGCCAACCAGGAACAATGGAAAAAGCTGATCCAGGTTTGGGATAAAACGGTAAAATATATTAATGATCCGGCGACTCGTGAAGATGCGGCCCGGATTATGGCCAAACGGGTCGGGGTCGATGCCAAAGCCTATATGCAGTTTATCGAGGGGACGCATCTATTGGACTTAGAGGCGAACAAGAAAGTCTTTACCAAAGGCAATGGCTTCGATTCGATCTATGGTTCCAGCTACCATGTCAATAAATTCAATGTGACCAATGGCATCTACAGCACTGAAATGAATGTCGATGCTGTCATTGTGCCGACATTGGTACAAGAGCTGAAATAAAGCCAGATCTAGTGCATAAAAAAATCCCCAGTCTGATCAGACTGGGGATTTTTTTATGGTCAGATAAACATCAAAAAAATTAAAGTTCAGTGCTTTTAGAAAACACATTGATAAAAATAATACCCATGATCATCAATGCCAGTCCGATCAGCGCCGGAAGATCTAGGTGCTGTTTAAACACCAGTAGGCCAACCGTTGAAATCAGGATAATGCCGGCACCGGACCAGATCGCATAGGCAATGCCCATCGGAATGGTTTTCATGGTCAGTGACAGAAAGAATAGCGCAACGGCATATCCAAGAATGGTGGCCAGAGATGGCCAGAGCACACTAAAGCCATTGGAGGCTTTCAGGGCAGAAGTCGCAATCACTTCTGCAATGATGGCAATCGACAGATATAAAAAAGCCATATTCCTCCCTAGAGCACGCGTGCTGCATGATGCATCAGGTGATCCTGTTCTGACTTCAGCCAGTGTTCCGCTTCTGCAGTTGTCGCAGTGCTGTGCTGAAACTCGTAGTCAGGCATATACATATCTACCGCAAAAATCAGGTCGATTTCATGACCATCCAAAATTACATGCTGAACCAGACGGGTTTTATCAAGAATCTCAAAGTTGTCGAGATTAAAAGCGTTACCGGCTTCACTGGCGCAGGTGCTGTACGTTTTAGTTTGACCATCCGTGCCGATCGAGACTTCAAAACTTTCAATTAAAGCAAAAACAGTTGGATCAACCGCTTTTAAATCCATTTGAGCAACTGTGCTTTGTACATCTGGCAAACGGGTCAGGGCATAGGCCATATGATTGCCACAGATAATCAGGCCGCCATCCATTTCCAGCTTTTGTCTTAACTGGACATCAAGTGCTGATTGAAGTCGCAGGCCTAAAAACACACCGCATTGTACCTGCTGGCGCCAGTCTTCGACATAAACGTTGCTGGGAGAGAATTCCAGAATGCAGTTGCCAATCGCATGCAGCTTTGCCGGCTCAGGCCATTGCACATGGTTCTGGTAATTGGCGTAGTCAGCGACCTCCCAGGACAACAGCTGCTTGGATTCATCCCATAAGGTATTGCCAATCCAGCCCTGACGGTCTGCGATGGGTGTGCCATTCTGACTTTTCAGGCGCAGATCAATGGTAAAGCTGCGCGACTGAAACCAGTACACAATGGTATTTTCATCGGTCAGGCCATTAAAGAAGCTGATACTTTTGCGCCGGAAAGCACCATATAAAAAGTTCGGAATAACTTCAGGCTGACGGGTTGTCGGTGTTAAAGTTGTCAGTGCTTCAAGTAAGTTCATGATGTTGCCTCCGGCTGTTCTTCAAGGCCAAAGGAGGACAGCGGGACCGCATTTTTCAGTACCAGTTCGCCGGAAGCGATACGTTGTTTTAAATAATGAAACGTTTGTGCAGTCTGGTTAAACAGATGTTCGCCACCAATCAGTGCAGCATATTTGCAATCTTCAGTTTGAATGACCGGTTCAATCACGGTGTCATAATTGCAGGCACAAAACAGCGGGAAGGAGTAACGTTCTTCCGAAACCTTTTTCACCCGATGTTTGGTCGCCAGGTATTGACCATTGGACAGAATTTCCATCATGTCACCGATATTCATCACTAGGGTATTTTCAATCAATGGAATATCGATCCACTCACCGGCTTTATTCAGTACCTGCAAACCGGGTGCAGTGGGTAGCAGCAAGGTAAAGCATTCATAGTCGGTGTGTGCACCAATCCCTTCAGCATCTGTGACTTCGGGATTATAGGGATAATGAATTAGGCGTAACTGGCTTGGGGCATCGGTAATTTTACGCGCAAAAAAGTCTTCTTCGATGCCCAGTGCCAGGGCAAAAGCAGCAAAAATCTGCTGGCTGATCTCACGCAGATGGCTGTAATACTGACTGACCACTGCCCTGAAATTGGGGTCTTCCGGCCATAAGGTTGGGCCGAGCAATGGGCAGCCTGTTTCAGGTCCCTGATAGTCATAATTGACATCATAGGCTTCTTTTAGATCATAGCTATGTCCAGCAAACTGTTCTTCGCCAATCGGCACATAACCACTATGGTTACTGGATTGACCAATATAGTGCTGCATCTTGCTGTCCAGATCCTGTGAAAAATAGGATTGGGCAATTTCAATCAAGGCTTTGGCATAGTCAAAATTAAATTGGCGACCTTGCAGATAGAGAAAGCCAACCTCTTTGCAGGCCTGATCCAGAGCATGAGCGACTTCAAGACGGTCGGCCAGATGTGGACTTTGCAGTTTGGAGATATCAATAAGCGGAAGTACATATGGGTCTTGCATGGCAATCACCTTAATTGTTGGTCGTCCAACACAGCGATTAAAACCTTTGGGTCGTCCCAAAGGTGCTTTTAACCTGATTATTTGCTGGTGCTCACTTTGGTCAGACGCGGAATCTCCGGCAGATCCGCCAGTGCTGGATCTAGTTCATCTTCCTGGGCATGCACCATGTGATCGACATGCTCACGCAGCTGTTTAAATTCCGGCGTCAGCATCAGATCGGGATGACGTGGACGTGGCAGATTCACTTCAATAATTTCTTTAATTTCACCCGGATTGGCTTTCAAGGCCACAATGCGGTCGGCCAGCAAAATCGCTTCATCCATATCGTGGGTCACGAAAATAATGGTGATATCGATGTTCTGCCACAGGTCCAGCAGGTGACGCTGCATTTTCTGGCGCGTATGCGGATCCAGCGCACCAAAAGGTTCATCCATCAGCAAGACTTTGGGTTCATTGACCAGCGCACGGGCAATCGCGACACGCTGTTTCATCCCGCCAGACAGCTGATGCGGATACTGGTCCTGATATTTTTCCAGACCAATGATATTGATCCATTCACGTGCCTGCGCTTCGGCTGAGGCATTACTTTGGCCTTTCATTTTTGGGCCAAACATGACATTTTCTTTGACGGTTTTCCATGGGAACAGGGTATAGCCCTGAAACACCATGCCACGTTCCGGACTCGGACCGGTAATCGGCTGGCCATCGACCAGAATCTCACCACTGCTATACGGGTCTAGTCCTGCTACTACACGGCTAAACGTAGACTTTCCACAACCAGAAGGACCAATCACACAGATAAACTCACGCTTATGAATTTTGAGATCCAGGGCATTTAAAACCGTACGTTCAGTTTTGCCATGACTGAATTTTTGCGTCAGCTGTTTCGCTTCCAGAATCACCGGACGGCTATAAATCTTGTTAAAGTATTCGCGGGTATTAAATTCAGGGTTTTGCATTAATTTGCTCCCGGTTTCCATTTAAATAGGCGTTGTCCCAGTTTCATTAACATCACATCGCAAAGCAGACCAATCACCCCAATGATCAGGATCGCGGCAAAGACATTGTCAAAATTCTGGTAACGGGCTTGCTGGGTAATAAACCAGGTAATCCCCGAGGTACTGCCGATCAGTTCAGCCACGATCAGATAGGTCCATGCCCAGCCGAGCAGGACACGCAGATTGCGGTAAATTTCAGGAAGGGCCGCTGGAATGACCACATAAAACAAGCTTTTCATTTTATTGGTGCCTAAGGTAAAACCGGCTTCAATCAGGCTACGGTCCACCAGACGTGTGGTATTGGCAATAATCAGGATTTGCTGGAACAGGGTGCCAATGACAATGATGGCAATTTTCGGTGCATCATTGATCCCTAAAATAGCAACCGCAAGTGCACCAAAGGCCGGGGCAGGCAGGTAGCGGAAAAATTCAACAAAAGGCTCGGTCAGCTGGGAAATTTTGTGAGAGAAACCACATAAAATACCGAGTGGAATCCCGATCAGCGAAGAAATAAAGAAAGCACTAAAGACCAGTTTGATACTGTGCCACAGGCTTTCATGGAACCAGGGTGTATTGGCCTGTGCAGGTTCAGTGGTGAATGCCGTGACCAGGGCAATCGCCACTTCATGTGGGGCGGGCAGATAGATCGGATTCACCAGAATCCCTTGCGGTGGAGCCAGACCTTGATCTAGCGCAGACTGGGCGGCAGAGAAAAAGACGTCTTTATCAATGCGACTACCGACCTGTAAATAGTTCACGCTGCCTGAATCGGCAATCTGGACTTGTGGATGCCAGATAAAGGGTAAATAGCTGACTGCACACCAAATCAAGACCGGTATTAAAAAAGACCCCAAGCCAAACAGCAGTTTATTTCTTTGACTGAGTTCACGTGCAACGTAACCCATAGTGTTGCCCCTCAATATTACAATTTTTATAAAACGTAATACTGATTAAGCAAAATAGGTGCCAAAATTATTGTTTTCATTCAATGGACTGCTGGAAATAGCCTAAGCTGAAAGAAACTGATGTTTAAATTACGCATAATGCCACCTTTTACATAGGACAAAGGCTTTAGAAGCGGGGACGTTGTGCAGGCCATCATCTGGTGTGTTTAGCCCCTGGTTAAAAAACGTGGAAACTAAAATCAGGTGGCTTAGATAGATGGGGAAGGAGCTAGCCTCAACCATGACCTGGTTTAATGAGTGGCGAGTACCAGAGAGCAAGTATTGAAAGCTTTTAAACGTGCAGTTAAAAAATAATGTAAAAACTAAAAAATGGAAGAATTTCTACAATTTGATCAGACATATAGCGATAGTTAGCTCATCATTTCGCTACTTTTGGTATGTAAACAGATTACAGTAAATAAATTAGAAATTGACATTCTGCTTAACCTCAAGGCGCAGCTATCTACGCATCTTTCTCGATCCTTAAAATATGTTGCTATTTTCTCTAACTCATCCACTGAATATTCTGAAGCTGGCTGAAGGGTACCAGTGTACTGAATAAGCCAAACGACCCATCTGAGTGGGAGCTTGCAGTTATCACCACCCGAGATATTGCGCCTTTAAAATATTTGTATAATCCTGCCATAGCCAGATAAAAACTCAGGGTTTGTAACTACTAATTGAAATCTACTTATTTCTATACTAACCCGAATTACGGATAAGAAAACCGCTTGAAAAAAAGATGGTTAGAGCCATTTAGAAAGTTACTACACAAACCAAAGACTCTAACCACCATGTTTGATTTTACAGAAATCTTCTGTGTTATTGAT
>NZ_VOYP01000003.1:0-105741 GCF_013420235.1 Acinetobacter sp. YH01022
TGATGAAATACGGTATTCTGATGTGACAAAACCTGAGTCCTTTATAGTTAAAGTGTTTGTTTGCACTCATATTTTAACTATTTAGACTCAGGTTTTTTTATTTAAAGCAAACTATGGGACAGTAGTGCCCTAATGGGTGCTTTTTGTTTTAAGATAAATAACTTGTTTGCTCTAAACTACTTAAAGTCTATTTCACACATCCAGTATTCTTTCTTTACCAGGTTAAAGGATTCCACAGTTTAAAGGGTTTGGTCAGCTGTACATCTTCTGCTGGATCATATTTTGCAGGTTTCAGCTTTTGCGCTTTCTTACGCAACTTCCCGCTATTTTGATCGAGTGCAACAAAGTTATAACTTTCTGACTTCAGCTGAGTATAGGCGATTTCATTTAAGCCCATTTTTTCCGGCATCAAGATTAAAGGCCCCGAAACTTCACGACGGGTAGTTAAGTTTTCTTCATCATACTTAATAAAATAAGACTGTCCTGCCTGCACGGTAAAATCCAGATATTTGGGTTTTTGGAAATGCTGTACCCCCACAGGGCGGCTGGTGGATATGCGATAGGTTCCGGCAGGTAGTTCTACCCAGTAATAATGATTGTTTAATAAACTTGGAATATGTTCACTATTGATAAACAAGCTGGATGCCACAATTTCATGACGGTTCCACTTACTATCAGGACGGTATAAATAAACAATCGCAGCCTGATCGTTCTGTGCCTGAACTGGCTGAAAGCGCTGTCCTATCTTTTGATTAACCCAAGCACCAATGCTAAACATGCCAAAACGGTACTGTTCCAATAATCCCGGTTCATTTTCAGTATTGACAGGTTTTAAGGTCGATGTCGCTTGAGTGTGCTCCATAGCAGATTTGCCATGGCATCCCAATAAAATAAAGCTTGCACAGACTGCAATACAGACTCCACGCATGATTTTCCCTCACCGCGTATTTTTTTATTTTTGTACTAAACTGAATTAAGCACTTCATTGTTTGCTATATATTGATTTTATTTCGGCTTCCACGCCGAGTTCTTGAGATTAACATTAGGTTTTATTTTTGGAAATAAAAAACGCGCGAAAACACAAGTTTTCCGCGCGTTTCTGACGAATAGCGAATTAAGCAGATTTAGAATTTATCACTTTTAAATCTACTTTAGCCTCATTTTCAGTCTCTGATTTAGGCTGACGTTCTGCTTTTAACACCGGTTTTGCTTCACCAGAAATCACTGCATCATTCACAATCACAGTCCCGACATCGGTACGGCTTGGTAAATCATACATGGTTTCAAGTAATGCATTTTCCAGAATTGAACGCAGACCACGTGCACCTGTATTACGTTCCAAAGCTTTTTTCGCTACGGCACGTAATGCTGAATCTTCAAATACCAGATCCACATGCTCCATATCAAACAAATATTGATATTGACGGGTTAAGGCATTTTTTGGCTCAGTCAGAATCTGCATTAAGGCTTCTTCATCCAGCTCATCCAGAGTTGCGATGACCGGCAAACGGCCAATAAATTCTGGAATCAAGCCAAATTTCACCAAGTCTGTTGCTTCAACCTGACGGAACAAATCAGACAACTTTCGGGTTTCATTTTTGTTCTTCACTTCAGCAGTGAAACCGATCCCGCCTTTTTCCTGACGCTGTTGCACGATTTTCTCTAGACCAGAGAAGGCACCGCCACAGATAAACAGGATATTTGAGGTATCAATCTGAATGAACTCTTGCTGCGGATGCTTACGACCACCTTGTGGCGGGATTGAGGCAACCGTACCTTCGATCATTTTCAACAACGCCTGCTGGACACCTTCACCAGATACATCACGGGTAATCGACGGGTTTTCAGATTTACGGGTAATCTTGTCAATCTCGTCGATATAGATAATACCCTTTTGCGCTTTTTCTACATCATAGTCGGCTTTTTGCAACAGCTTCTGTACGATGTTTTCCACATCTTCACCGACATAACCCGCTTCGGTCAAAGTGGTCGCATCGGCCATGGCAAATGGAACATCAAGCAAACGCGCTAAAGTTTGTGCCAGCAAAGTTTTACCTGAACCTGTTGGTCCAACCAGTAAAATATTACTTTTTGCCAGTTCAACCGCATCATCATGCTTATGGCCGCTATGGGTCACTTTTAGACGCTTGTAATGGTTATACACTGCAACTGAAAGCGTTTTCTTGGCAACATCCTGACCAATGACATATTGATCAAGTGCGGCACGAATTTCGTGTGGCTTAGGCAACGGTTTGCTCGCCCAATCGCCCGATTCAACTTGCTGGCTGGTTTGGACTAAATCTAGGCATACGTCCACACACTCATTACAGATGTAAGCGTCCTCACCTGCAATCAGTTTCCCGACTTCAGACTGCGTTTTACCGCAAAATGAACAATGCTTTTGTCCTTGAGGATGATCGGACATATTCACTCCAATATAAAAATCTGAAAATTATGGACGTTTAGTAAGTACTTCATCCACGAGACCGTATTCTTTAGCAGCCTGTGCTGTCATAAAGTTATCACGGTCAGTATCTCTAGCAACAGTTTCATAGTCTTGACCACTATGCTCTGCCATTAAACGGTTTAAACGTTCTTTAATAAATAGAATTTCACGCGCGTGAATTTCAATATCCGATGCCTGACCACGGAAACCACCTAGTGGCTGGTGAATCATCACACGGGCATTTTCCAGGCAATAACGTTTACCCTTAGCACCTGCATTAAGCAGGAATGCACCCATAGAGGCTGCCTGTCCCATACAATATGTCACGACATCCGGTTTAATGAATTGCATGGTATCGTAAATGGCCATACCTGCAGTCACTGAACCTCCTGGTGAATTAATATAGAGGTGTATATCTTTATCTGGGTTCTCTGCTTCTAAAAACAACATTTGAGCAACAATTAAATTTGCCATGTTGTCTTCAACTTCACCGGTTAAGAAGATGACGCGTTCACGCAAAAGACGTGAGAAAATATCGAAAGAACGCTCACCACGAGAAGACTGTTCAACCACCACTGGCACTAAAGCGTTATCAATTGTTGGAACATACATACGTTATTTATTCCTAAATTTTTTGTTACTCAACTCATAGTCACAATATGAGGGATAATTGCCGAAAATGCAAAATATTCCCAATTAAATAACAGATATTTTTTATATAAGCATTGTGAATTCAGGACAGGTCACGATAAGCCTGTACATAAAAAAAGGCGCATGATGCGCCTTTTTTCGGTCAGCTAAGCTTAGCCTTGTTGACGAGCTTGTTGCTCTTTCAATAAGTCTTCATAGCTTACTTTTTTGTCAGTCACTTTAGCAGATGCCAAGATGTGATCAACTACTTGATCTTCTAATACAACAGCTTCGATTTGAGCACGTTGCTGTTTGTCATTTTTGAAGTATTCAATCACTTCAGTTGGGTCTTCGTAAGAAGAAGCCATGTCTTCGATGTAAGCTTCAACGCGAGCAGCATCAACTTCAATTTTAGCGTCCGCTAAAACCTTGCTCACCAACACGCCAAGTTTTACAGATTTTTCAGCTTGTTCTTTGAACAACTCATCTGGAAGCATGCTGCTGTCAAATGCTTTTGCACCTTGAGCACCAAACTGTTGAGTGAACTGTTGAATCATTTGTTGACGTTGACGGTCAATTTCTTGAGACAACATAGAAGCAGGAACTTCAACTTCGTTTGCAGCTACAAGTGCATCGAAAGTCGCGCCTTTTACCTGATTACGAAGACCATTTTTCACTTCACGTTCCATGTTTTTACGAACGTCAGCTTTTAATTTTTCAACGCCTTCTTCTTCAGTTAGACCGAAGATTTTCAAGAATTCAGCATCAACTTCTGGAAGTTTTTGTTTTTCAACTAGCTTCACAGTGATTTTGAATTGAGCAGCTTTACCCGCAAGGTTTTCAGCCTGGTAGTCTTCAGGGAAAGTAACATCAATTACTTTCTCTTCGCCTTTCTTCATACCAACGATACCGTCTTCGAAGCCAGGGATCATACGACCAGAACCTAGAACCAGTTTAAAGTCTTCAGCAGCACCGCCTTCGAATTTTTCACCGTCTACAGTACCTTCAAAGTCGAAAGTAACTTGCATGTCTTTTTTAGCCATGCCTTTGGTTTCAGTCCAGCTTGCACGTTGCTTTTGAAGGTTTTCGATCATTTGATCGACGTCTTTGTCGTTGACTTCAGTTGCTTTACGTTCAACTTCCAAGCCGTCAAATTTCACTTCAACTTCTGGATAAACTTCTACAGTTGCTTCATAAACAAGAGCGTCTTCTTTGTTTTCAACTTTTTCAATGTTTGGCATGCCAACAGCATTGATTTTCTCTTGTTGAATCGCTTCGAATACTGTGTCACGAATTACATCGTTCACAACTTCTTGATAAATACCTGCGCCATATTCACGACGTACTACATTTAAAGGCACTTTACCTGGACGGAAGCCGTTGATCTTCACAGTTTTAGCAGTGCGTTTTAAACGAGCTTCAAATTGCTCGTTCACACGGCTCGTCGGTACAGATACATTTAAACGACGGGCAACGCCCGAAACCGCTTCAGAAGTTACTTGCATGGCTTCCTCGATATAGAAATAGTAATTGCAATTTTGAAAGTGCCACATTATATGACAACATTGAAAGATATACAAAACCGGATGTTTTAACCATTAAATTTTAAGTATTCTGATCATAAAAGTCTGGCTTAATTACAACTTTGAACATCTGTAGTGCATAAACATCGCCATTTTCTATATTTTTTTACCGCTTTCGCCTATTTTTCGCTGTTTGATACTTTTTATTTCAGTATTTTTTCTGGCTATCTTTTGTGGTTCTCATTCAGCCCTGTTTTAGCCACAGTTCATAATTTTTGTCTAAATCCCCTGTTCCTCCTGCAAAAAGCTCTTTTGAGTAGAAATTTCATGATCGCATTCCCTGTTTTTATTTTTTACGAAAAAGATTATTTACTTAAAATCAGGAATAGCCTTTAAAAGTAGAATTACACGCTTGGACTCAGCATAAACATTGAATACAAAATGAAATTTTTGTTGGTAATTGGCTATATCACTGTTAAAAAAATTAACATCAATATTCCCAATTAAAAATAGAAAAACCATTAAAATATAAGATACATATATAAATCAATAAATTAACTTTAAATAGCCACATTATTTGATTCAAAAAACAAATTGATAACTTAAAAATGATTACCAATTACAATTATAACTCATAGTGATAAAAAATAAGAATCATTATTATTCTCATACGTTTTCACAGTACCCTTTTGAGTTCGAAATGGCCTTCATTAAAACACGCAAAAAAATCGTATCTTCTGCGATTGTTTCCTCACTTTCAGTGATGTCAGCGAATACATTTGCACAAGATCAAGTTGCTCAACTTGAAACTATTCATACTCAGGCGGAAGTAGAAACAGCTCAAGGTTTAAAAGTAGACCAATCTGCCAACTCCAAGTTTGTTGCTCCTTTGCTGGATACGCCTAAATCAGTTTCTGTAATTTCAAAGCAATTGATTGAAGATACTCAAGTGACAACTTTAAGCGATGCTTTGCGTACAGTGCCCGGTATTACTTTAGGGGCTGGTGAAGGGGGTAACCCGAATGGTGACCGTCCATTTATTCGCGGTTATAACTCAGAAAGTTCCATGTATGTCGATGGTGTGCGCAACGCGACTTCACAAAACCGTGAAATGTTTGCTGTAGAACAGGTTGAAGTCACTAAAGGTTCAGCTTCTGCTTTAAGTGGTGCGGGTGCTGCGGGTGGTAGCGTTAACATGATTTCTAAAGTCGCAAAAAAAGGTGACTTTTTGGAAGGCTCTGTTGGTGCAGGTACCGATAATTACCAGCGTATTACCCTAGATGGCAACAAAGATTTTGGTAATGGTATTGCAGCGCGTGTTGCAGTATTAGGACACCACAATGAAAAAGCAGGTCAAGCCGATGGGACTGAATACAAACGTGCCGGGATCGCTCCAAGTATTACTTTTGGTTTAGACACCCCTACCCGTGCAACTTTAAATTATTACTACCTAAAAACAGATGATACCCCTGATTCAGGTGTACCCTACAACAACCCAACTGGATATTCCCAATATTCAGGAAAACCAATTGATGTCAAACAAGGCATTTACTACGGTTGGGAAGACCGTGATTTCCAGAAACAGGAAAATCAGGTGGGTACAATCAAGTTAGAACATGACCTGACTGACAATCTAACCATTTCAAATACAGCTGTTTATAACAACTCTAAAAATGATTATCTGTGGACCAACCCAGATGATTCTCAAGGGAACATTTATAAAACCGGTAATGTATGGGCACGTGTAAACTCTCGTGTTGCCGATACAGATACCTTTACCGACCAATTAGCATTAACCGGTAAATTCAATACTGGTGCCTTAAAGCATAGCTTTAACTTAGGCGCAGAGTATTCAGATCAAGAAACAGATCGTACCCAATATATTATTAATGGCTTGTCTGCCACAGGTGCAGAATACAACAAATGTAGCCCTGCCGATATTGCTTCGGGCTGGTGTACTGCTGTTCAAAACCCTAATCGGGGACCATGGACAGGAAGTATCAGTACTGAAGGTGCAGACCAATACAATACAAAAACCAAGTCCACTTCTGTTTACTTCCTGGACAGCATTGAGTTCCATCCACAATGGATTTTAGATTTGGGCGTGCGTTGGGATAAGTTTGATACAGAGCAAACCATGACCTATGGTGCACGAAATAGTGCTGTGACTGCAACAACCCCTACAGCTCAAGCTGGCGACAAAGTAACAACAGAAAGTGATACTGACTTCTTTACTTATCAAGCAGGCCTTACTTTTAAACCGGTTGAAAACGCTTCAATCTATGCCAGCTATGCAACATCTGCAAACCCTGTGGGTGTAGATGCTGGTGACGGTTCTGAAGGTATTGGTGCAAATTATAGCAACTTGGATCCTGAAGAAAGCCAGACTTTCGAAATTGGGACCAAATGGGACCTTTTACAAGATCGCTTGAATTTAACTGCCGCTATTTTCCGTACTGAAAAGCAGAATGCGCGTATCCAGTTGAGTCCTACTACTTATAGTAATATTGGCGAAAGCAAAGTTGACGGTATCGAGCTGGGCTTGAACGGTAAAATTACAGATCAATGGGAGATCAGTGCAGGCTATACCTATCTTGATAGTGAAGCGACCAAGAATGGCGTCAGCTGTCGCGGTACAACCTGTACTGACCAAACGGTATTTAACGGCAACCAAATGCCGAATGTTCCTAAAAACAGCGCTACACTTTGGACAACCTATCAGGTTCTGCCACAACTGCAACTTGGTGCTGGTGCAACTGCTATGGACAAAGTCTATGGTGATTTGGCCAATACCAAATACGTTCCAGGTTATGTACGTTACGATGCCATGGCACGTTACAACGTTAACGAAAATGTTGACCTGCAATTGAATGTCAATAACCTGTCTGATGAACGCTATTTCACTAAAGCATATGCATCTCACTACGCCACTGAAGCAGAAGGTCGTAGCGCAGTATTGTCACTAAATTTCAAATACTAAGCTCAATTAAAACCATAAATTAATTATGGATTTAATCTAAAATAGCCTCATAATAATGAGGCTATTTTTATAGCTAAAAGAATTCATTCTTCCAAAGGTGTATTGTCGTGATCCATCATATTCCTAACGTCCTGAGTAAAGAACAAGTTCAATATTTCCGTGAAGAAATGGCAAAAATTGAATGGGTCAATGGTAAAGTCACTGCCGGTACACTGTCTGCCACAGTCAAACAAAACCAGCAACTGCCTGAAGATCATCCCCTGACTCATCACTTAAGTACCATCATTTTAGAATCATTGGGTCAGCATCCCTTGTTTTTATCTGCGGCCATTCCTCTCGACATTATTCCGCCACTGTTTAACCGTTATGAAAACAATGAAGCTTTTGGTTTTCATGTCGACAATTCCATCCGCCGTATCCGTGGCAGCAATGACCGCTTACGAACGGATTTATCCTGCACGGTTTTTTTAAGCGACCCGGAAGAATATGAAGGTGGCGACCTGGTGGTTGAAGACACCTATGGCTATCATGAGGTTAAACTACCCGCGGGCGATATGATCCTCTACCCTTCCACCAGTGTGCATGAAGTCACGCCAGTAACCTCCGGCTGCCGTCTCGCGTCTTTCTTTTGGGTACAAAGCATGATCCGTGATGATGCGGAACGCCACATGCTGTTTAATCTGGATCAGTCCATTCAGAACTTGCGTATGCAGTTGGGTGACAAGCACGAAGAGGTCATTAAACTCACCAATCTCTATCATAATTTAATGCGTAAATGGGCTGAACTCTAAGCTTAAAATCATGAAAAGCGCATGATTCAAGTGCTGCATGAATGTTGAGGATGATTTTAATTTTCCTAAAACTGAGCAGCAGAGTTAAGCATTTCATTGTAAGTCAGTATAAAAATCCCAGCCTAATCATCATTCTTTTTCATTAGCGCAATGGATTGAGCACATCCACTGCGCTTTTTTAAACCACATTTTAAATAAAAACGAATAATCTTCTATAAATTTATTGCAAATAATAATAATTATCATTAATATTTGCACCATTGTTACAATACATAACAATCTATCCACTTTTAGTTCCAGATTACTGACCACAAAAGTTGCAAAACAGTATTGGAATTCTGTCTTATACGAAACTAGGGATGACTGACCATGGCACAAATCAAAAGCCGTAAACACCACAGAAATGCTCAACTGGTTGCCTTAGCAGCCTCGTTCCCGCTCATGAATCATGCAGCAGCAAGCAATGGTGTCACCCAGCTGCCAACCATTACCGTGGAATCTAAAGCGGAAAATAAATATAAAGCCGATAGCGTCAGTTCCCCAAAATATACCCAGCCACTGGTCGATACCCCGCAAACCGTTTCCGTGATTAAAAAAGAACTATTAAAAGAACAAGGTGCGACGTCTTTGGTTGAAGCCTTAAGAAACACACCGGGAATTACCCTGCAACTGGGTGAAAATGGCAATACCAGTGCCGGCGATGCCTTTCAAATGCGCGGTTTTTCGACTCAAACCTCTACCTATGTCGATGGTATTCGCGATTTGGGTGCAGTCACCCGCGATGTCTTTAACCTGGAACAGATTGAAGTGGTCAAAGGCCCTTCTGGTGCGGAAGCTGGTCGTGGTGCAGCATCAGGGTATATCAACCTGGTCAGCAAACTACCACAGACTGAAAATAGCCGTGAAGTTTCTGCCACTTACAATACTGCAGAACATGCCCGCCTGACTGCTGATATCAATCAGGTAATTAATGATGGCATTGCAGTTCGTTTAAATGCCATGGGACAGGACGGCGGCGTTGAAGGCCGCGACTTTATTGAAAACAACGGCTGGGCCATTGCACCCTCGATTGCTTTTGGCCTGGATAGCGATACCCGCCTGTATCTCTATTCACAGCATATTCGTCAACGCAATATTCCGGATGGCGGTATCCCAACTATTGGCATGAAGGGTTTCTACAATGCCGATTCTGCTTTAGCTTCAGCACCTAAAGTGAATCGCGAAAACTTTTATGGTCACGTCGATGACCATGAAGATGTCGATGCAGATATGTATACGGCAAAGATCGAAAGTGATCTGGCTGAAAAGGTCAAACTGACCAACATCACCCGTTTGGGTAAAACCAGTATGAACCGTGTTTTAACCGGGATAAATACCGGTTCAGCCGGTTTAAGAACCAATGGTTCAAATGATCCAAAAGACTGGGAAGTTAACCGTTCACGTCAGGGTGTCGATCAGGAAAATAAGATTCTTGCTAACCAGAGTACTTTGAACCTGAATTTAACAACCGGTGCCATTGAGCATGATGTAGTTGCAGGTTTGGAATTTTTAAAAGAACAGCAACATACGAAAACTATGGCTACGCAAATGCCGGGTCAAGCGACAGTAGCCACATCTTGGGCCAATCTTTATGATCCAGATCGCAATGAAGCAATGCCTGGCCTGATGTATAATGGGGGCTATACCCATGGTGAAACTGATACAGCTGCCGCCTATTTATTCGACACGCTTAAATTTGGCGAGCGCTTCCAGCTGAATGGTGGAGTACGGGTCGACTATTACGACACCGAATATGATGCTTTGACCTTGCCATCGGGTAGCAGCAGCTTGGTCCCTGCTAGTTTTGGTGCACATGACACCTTGGTCAGCTGGAAACTGGGAGGCCTATTTAAACCTACGGCTAAAAGTAGCGTATATGCTTCTTATGCCAAATCCCTGACTCCTCCGGGAAGCGCCAACTTTAGCCTTTCAGCAACCGGAATTAACAGTGCTGCTGCCAAACCGCAAGAAACCCATCACTATGAAATTGGCACCAAGTGGGATTTGCTCAATGATCAACTGGCACTCAATGCTGCTGCCTATTACACTGAAAATGAAAACCAGTTTACTCAGGATGCCATTACCCAAGAATCCATTCAACAAGGTAAAACGACCGTGAAAGGGGTTGAACTGAGTGCTGTGGGCAAAATCACGGATGCATGGAATGTATCTGCCGGCGTGGCTCATATGAAAACTGAACAAGAAGATCAGCTCAGCGTGAATGCAACCACAGGAGCAATTACCCGAACCAACAATGTGCGCTGGTCACCGGAATGGACTGCAAGCTTATGGTCTACTTATGATGTTTCCGGCTTTAAACTGGGCTTGGGTGCGCGCTATGTAGACGAACAAAAACGTGTCATTACCGACAGCACGGCAGCGGCGAATATGCCTAACATTCCAGGCTATGTGGTATTTGATGCCATGGCGGGCTACAGCTTGAATAAGAACGCTTCGGTCAACTTGAATGTCTATAATCTGGCAGACAAGGAATACATCAGTACCCTCAATAATGGCGGTGGCCGTGTGATATTAGGACAACCGCGTTCTGCAGCTTTAACCTTTAACTATAAGTTTTAAGCCATTCGCCAAGTCTTAGCAGATTGAGTATAAATATAGTGTGTTAGATTTAGTGACTGTTGACTCCTCGTGTATGAAATAGCAACTGTACCTAATGCACTACATGATTTATTTTTGAATCCAATTAATGTTAGGGATGCAGATCAAGCTGATGATGTTACATATTCCTGAAATTCTAAGCAAACAGCAGGTTGTCGAGCTACGACAACAATTAGATAACAGTCAGGCCTGGATTCAGGGTCAGCACAGTGCCGGCTTTCAGGCACAAAAAATAAAAAATAATCTACAGATTGATCCCAACAGCATTGCTTATCAATCCTTTGCGGCCAAAATTCTTCAGGCCTTACAACACAACCTCCAGCTCAAATCTGCGGCATTGCCCAAGCATATTCTTCCGCCTTTATTTAACTGCTATCAGGATCAGGGGCATTATGGCAATCATGTCGATAATGCCGTGCAATATTCCAGCAGCATCGGACAAGCTATTCGTACTGACGTTTCCATCACCGTGTTTTTATCTGAACCGGATGAATATGCAGGTGGTGAACTGATTGTGGAAGACAATTATGGCAGTCATGAAGTCAAGCTCGATGCGGGAGATGCCATACTCTACCCGGCCACCAGTTTACATCGGGTGGAACCGGTGACCCAAGGCAAACGGATAGCGGCATGTACCTGGATACAAAGCATAGTCAAAGATGACTGGCAACGCAGCATGCTGTTTAACCTCGACATGAACATTATTAAATTGCGCCAGCAGATTGGCGATAACGAAGAAATTCTGGGTTTGACCAGTCATTACCATAACCTATTACGCCAATGGGGCGACCTATGAAAACCGTTGCACCCCTTGCTCCCCTCTCGCAGATTCCGGCTTATTTACAAACCATTGCCGATTATGAAATTGAAGCACAAAAGCATCTGCCTGATATGGTATGGCAATACTTGCAAGGCGGCTCTATGGATGAGGTCAGCGTTCGCGCCAATCTGGATCAGTTTCAACAGATTCACTTATTGCCCCGAATGCTCAAAGACCTGACTCAAGGTCATACCCGCTGTAAAATTTTAGGGCAGGAATATCCGCACCCAATTTTTCTGGCCCCGATTGGACACCAGCAGCAGTTCCATCCTGAAGCTGAAGCAGCAACCGCACTGGCCGCAGAAGTATTGGGCAGCAATATGGTACTCAGTACCTTTAGCAATACTGACATGCGCCAACTGAAACAGGACAATCCATACAAGTGGTTTCAACTCTATTGGCAAGGTGACCGGGAAAAATCGCTGGTGCTGGTAAAACTGGCCGAACAGCACAATTTTAAAGCCCTGGTGATTACCGTGGATTCACCGCATACTGGTATCCGTGACCGTGAACGCCGGGTATTTTTCCATTTGCCGGAAGGCATGCAGCATCCGCATACAGCGGCGCATATCCCCTTGCCTGAACTGCATGAGGGGGATCATCCCGTATTTAATGGTTTGATGAAAATTGCACCGACTTGGGAGGATATTGCCTGGATGGTTCATCAGACCTCATTACCGGTTATTTTAAAAGGAATCGTCAATCCGCAGGATGCGCTGCTGGCCATACAGCACGGCGTACAATGCCTGATTGTATCCAATCATGGTGGTCGTGTATTAGATACTTGCATTCCTCCACTGACTGCATTGCAGTTGATTAAAAAAGTGCTGCCGGCCGATTTTCCGCTGCTCTATGATGGTGGGATTCGCCGTGGTTCAGATGTGTTTAAAGCCCTTGCCCTGGGTGCTGCGGCGGTTTTCATCGGGCGTCCTTATATTTATGGACTGGCAACTGCGGGAGCACTGGGTGTGGCACATGTGATTAAAATACTGAAGGAAGAATTTGAGATTACCATGGCATTAATGGGAACAGCCACGCTAAATGACATCACTGATGAGTATATTTTCCATAAATAGTACTGCTTATGGAAAATATTTCCCACGCTCCAGTTTTATATGCAAAAAAAGAAAAATATTTCCAGAATAAATCCAGTAAGATTAAGTTATAGCTTTGCAAAAGCTGCGATAAAGCCAAGTGATAGGAATTGATGGTTTTTTTATAACTTTCGACCCATCCTTTTAGGTACCCAGCTTGCAAATTAATAGAATAGACACAATCTATATTCGTAGTACGTTGCCGTGATCTACCCACTGAAAGCAACCCATGCTACTCAAGGAGTTACCTCATGATGTTGGCTGATCCAAGTAAAAAATATCGTCGCATGTACCAGCGTGTAGACTTGCCAGACCGCCAATGGCCAAATAACGAAATTACCAAAGCGCCAATATGGATGAGTACCGACTTACGTGATGGTAACCAAGCCATTTTTGAACCGATGGATATGGATCAAAAATTCAAGATGTTCCAGATGTTGGTGAAAATTGGTTTCAAACATATTGAAATTGGCTTCCCGTCTGCATCGCAAATTGACTTTGACTTCACCCGTAAATTGATTGAAGAAGGTCATATTCCGCATGACGTGTACATTGAAGTTTTGGTGCAGGCTCGTGATCATTTAATTCAGCGTACTTTCGAATCCTTGGTCGGTGCGAAACGTGCCATCGTGCATATCTACAACTCCAACTCTCCGACTTTCCGTCAAAAAGTTTTGAATGTCGATGTGGAAGGTGCTCGTCAGTTGGCGATCAATGCTGCGACCAAAGTGAAACAATACGCAGCACAATATCCTGAAACTGAATTTGTATTCCAGTACAGTCCAGAATGTTTCTCTGCAACCGAATTGGAAGTGGCGAAAGCAGCCTGTGATGCCGTGACTGAAATCTGGGAAGCATCACCTGAAAATAAAGTCATTTTAAACTTACCTGCAACCGTAGAGGTATCTAGCCCGAATATCTATGCCGACCAGGTCGAGTGGATGCACCGCAATATCGAGCGTCGTGATGGTGTGATTATTTCCGTACACTGCCACAATGACCGTGGTTGTGGTATCGCAGCGACTGAATTGGCGATTATGGCGGGTGCAGACCGTGTCGAAGGTTGTGTATTTGGCAATGGCGAACGTACTGGTAACGTCGATGTGGCAGCTGTGGCCTTGAACATGTATACCCAGGGTGTTGCACCGCACCTAGATTTCTCCAACATTAACGAAATTATTGCCACTGTTGAAGAATGCACAGGCTTGCCAGTCCACCCTCGCCATCCATATGCAGGCGACTTGGTGTTCACTGCATTCTCCGGTTCACATCAGGATGCCATCAAGAAAGGTTTTGAATTCCAGAAAAATGAAGAAATCTGGGATATGCCTTACTTGCCAATCGATCCTAAAGACTTGGGCCGTGATTACGATGCCGTGATTCGCGTGAATTCACAGTCGGGTAAAGGTGGTATTGCCTACTTGTTAGAATCCAATTACAACGTGGTGTTGCCGCGTCGTTTACAGATTGAATTTTCGCAAGTGGTTCAACAGGTGACTGACGAGCAAGCCAAAGAAGTTTCTGCACAAGACATCTGGGCATTGTTTAAAGATACTTATGTGGCCGTGAAAGATTCACATTACTCTGCTAAAAACTACAAATTGTCCGATGAAAATGGCAATCAAGTCATTGAGTTAGATATTGAAGTAAACGGCGAAGTTCAGCACTTGCGTGGTGAAGGTAACGGTCCGATTTCTGCCATCTTGAATGCATTACAGTTGCCAATTGATGTGTTGAACTATGAAGAACGCAGTATCGGTTCTGGTGCAAATGCCAAAGCCTTGGCCTTGGTTGAGCTTCAGGTCAAAGGTGCCGGTAAATCAGCCTTTGGTGCTGGAGTGCATGACAACATCGTGACCTCATCTATCGAAGCGATTATTGCCTGCACCAACCGCTTGATTGACCAGGGTGTATTAAGTACCGATCAGGTCATTGCTGCTGCCGTATAAGCAATATCAAATAAAAAACTTTAGAAAGGATACCCTCAAGTGGTATCCTTTTGTTATTCATCCTAAAGATTTAAGGCGAAAATTTCCTGTGTCTTTTCCAGCTGACTCAGTGGGCTTAGTTACCCCGCAAAAGTTTATTTTCGAAGAGCCGTTAGAGCTCGAATGTGACCGAATTCTTCCACGTTTTGAGCTCATGGTCGAAACTTATGGCGAACTCAATGCCGACAAATCCAATGCCATTCTGATTTGTCATGCCTTGTCTGGCCATCACCATGCGGCAGGTTATCATCATGAAGATGACCGCAAACCGGGTTGGTGGGATGCATGTATTGGACCAGGTAAAGCCATTGATACCTCTAAATTCTTTGTCGTCGCCCTGAATAATATTGGCGGTTGCAGCGGTTCAACCGGCCCGATTTCGCCCAATCCGGAAAATGACAACCGTCCTTATGGACCGGATTTTCCTCTGGTCACCGTGCGTGACTGGGTCAAAACCCAGGCCCTGCTCTCTGACCGCATGGGCATTGATGTCTGGTATGCCATTATTGGCGGTTCTCTGGGCGGCATGCAGGCTTTGCAATGGTCGGTGGATTATCCGGACCGTTTAAAAAAATGCGTGATCATTGCCAGTGCTCCAAAACTATCGGCACAGAATATTGCCTTTAACGAAGTGGCACGTCAGTCGATTCTGTCTGATCCCGACTTCCATAATGGCCGTTATCTGGAAAATGATAGCTATCCTAAACGTGGCCTGATTCTGGCACGTATGGTCGGTCATATTACCTATCTGTCTGAAGAAGCCATGAAACAGAAATTTGGCCGTGACTTGAAGTCGGGCAAATTTATGTACGGTTTTGATGTCGAGTTCCAGGTTGAAAGTTATTTGCGTTATCAGGGCGAGCAGTTCAGTCGTAACTTTGATGCCAACACTTACCTGATTATGACCAAGGCGCTGGACTACTTTGACCCATCACGCGAGTACGAGCAGTCCTTGAAAAAAGCCATGGCCAATACCCAATGCAAGTTTCTGGTGGTGTCCTTTACCACCGACTGGCGTTTTACCCCGCAGCGTTCACAAGAAATTGTCGATGCACTGATCAGCAACCATAAACCTGTCAGCTATGTCGATATTGATGCAGAACAGGGTCACGACTCGTTCCTGTTCCCGATTCCGCTTTACGTTAAATCATTACGTGCATTTTTAGGTGGTGCAGAACACCTCGAAGCCACACCTAAGGAGACTGTGTAATGCGTATCGATCATCAACTGGCAGAAAAATGGATTAAACCCGATTCCAGCGTACTGGATTTAGGCTGTGGTGATGGCGAACTGCTGGCACATATGAGTAAAAAGCACAATATTCGTGCATATGGCCTAGAAATTGATCAGGAAAAGATTGCAATTGCGGTAAGTCGGGGGTTAAATATTATCCAACAAGACTTAAACCTCGGTTTAAGCCGCTTTGCAGACCAGTCCTTCGACTATGTGGTGATGGCACAGGCCTTGCAAGCTGTAGATGCACCAGACGTATTATTGCGTGATATGGTGCGTGTGGGGAAACAGGCGATTATCACCTTTCCTAACTTTGCCCACTGGAAGACCCGGTCTTTCTTGGCATTAAAAGGAAGGATGCCGGTTTCGGAAGCTTTACCGTATATGTGGTATAACACGCCAAATATTCATTTATGTACTTTCCGTGATTTTGAAGCACTGTGTGCGGAAAATGATATCCGGATTATTAATCGACTTGCCGTGAATGGGGATCAGCAAGGTAGTTTACTCAGTAAACATATCCCGAATCTGTTTGGTGAAGTCGCTATTTATCGAGTGAGCGCACTATGAAAAAAATATTATTAAGCACACTATTGGCTGGACTGTTTAGCATTCAAGCCCATGCAGAATATGTTGCACCTACGGCATCGGTTTCGAGCCAGGCTGCGCAGTATTCTGTTATGGATATTAACAACCTGACCAAAGCTGCCAAAGCCGGTCAACCCGCTGCACAATTTTATCTCGGTACCCGATATCAGCAAGGCAGAGAGGTCCAGAAGGATGAGCAGCAAGCTTTTTCCTGGTACAAAGCTGCTGCCGATCAAGGTCTGACTGCTGCACAATTGAATGTCGGTCGTATGCTGGCTGATGGTATTGGCACCAAAAAAGATGAAGCTTTAGCACGTAAATATTTTGAAAAAGCAGCAAGCCGTGGCGATAACCGTGCCAGCTTTAATCTGGCCATGATGGAAGAACAAAAGAAAAACTATGTCGGCGCATATCAGTGGTATGAATTGTCTACCCGTGATGGCATGCTCGACAATAAAGTGATTTCACTGTCTGAAGGCAAGAAAACCGCTTTGGCTGCTAACTTGAGCCAAGAACAGATTCGTCAAGCGCGTGACCGTGCGGACAAGTGGATTCAGGCACAGTAATTCTGCCTAATTCTATAAAGCACCTTCGGGTGCTTTTTTATTGGCTGATTGTTAGTCCCTATTTCAGGTAAAATTGAACTTATTTTAAAGATTAGAGTTTTTATAGAATGTCTGCACAAGATTGGTTATCTCAAGGCACACTTGTTCTTGCGAGTAACAACAAAGGGAAAATTGCTGAATTTGAAAAAATGTTTGCCGAGTTAAATCTGCCTGTTGAAGTGATTCCTCAAGGCAAACTGAATATTGAAGATGCAATTGAAGATGGTTTGAGCTTTGTTGAAAATGCCATTATTAAAGCCCGTCATGCATCTAAAATTTCAGGCAAACCGGCAATTGCCGATGATTCCGGGATTTGTGTTCCTGTACTGGGTGGTGCGCCAGGTATTTATTCTGCTCGCTTTGCCGGCGAACATGGTAATGATACCTCCAACAATGAAAAACTGTTAACCCGACTTAAACCGCTTCGTAAAGAAGGTGAAAGTATTGAGGGCATGTTTGTTTGCGTACTTGCGCTGGTTCAACATGCTGAAGATCCGCTGCCTCAAATTTTTCAAGGCATCTGGACAGGTGAAGTGCTGGAAGCGCCTCGTGGCGAAAACGGTTTTGGTTATGACCCGCTATTCTGGTTGCCTGAACTGGGTATTTCTAGTGCAGAGATGAGTAAGGAAGATAAAAATAAAATCAGCCATCGTGGTCAGGCGATGCAGTTGTTTAAGGCGAGCCTAGAGAAGTAATTTCCGCCTCTTATTACCTCCTCTCCTTTTGGGAGAGGGCTGGGGTGAGGGATTTTTAAAATACATCTCTCCCTAAACCTACTCCTAGTAGGAGAGAAAAAAATTATCTTTCTCTAAAGCAAAGCTTTTAGACCCTCTCTCTAACTCTCTCCCACAGGGAGAGAGGACTTTTTTATATTTTTATAAACCCGACACCAATGCATGCAACATTACGCCATAAATCCCGATCAATATCGCACTGGCCACAGTACCCGACGCAATATATTTTGCTGAATAGCCCGTCCCCTGATAATGCGTTTCCAGTGCCACAATATTCGCTGCTGGCGGCAATATAAAGAACATCAACATCACCGCAAACGTCAGCCATTGATGCGGAATCGGCAAAAACAGATAAGCTGCTGCACACAATAAAACAGCCAACAGCATACGGCTACTGATGATCAATAAGCTACGTTTCAAATCCCTCCAGCCGATTCTGACTTTACTCAGCCACATGCCCAAAATGCACATCCCAGCAAAAGTCACCAAGACCTTATTGGTTTGGTAAATCAGCTGAATTACCGGATGAAATTCATATTTGCTTAAATCCCAACCAGATAGCAGGGTGGCGATACTTAATGCAATAACAGGTGGTGAAAGCAGCACATTTTTAATAATAAATCCCCTATCCTGCCGGGTTTCACTCACCGCCATCACTGCACAGATATTGCCAAATAAAGAGCCGCCGATATATAAGGCGACAATGGTGCTGCTGGCTTCCGGCCCAAAGACGGCTAAAGCAAAAGGAAGGCCTAACCATGCACCATTCAAATAACTAAAACACAGGGCACGTAATTTGTCTTGTTGAAAATAATAAAAACCACTGAAGAAAATAATCGAACTGAACAAGCTGAAACCGATCAGCCATAGACTGCCTTCTTTATAAAACACCATATTGTAAATGATCAGTAGCGGTATAAAGAGACGGGCCAGCAAAGCTGCCAATAATGGCCGGATCGGCTTTAAAACATGCACTCCCCAATATCCGGCAAGAAAAGAAATAAGAGGAAGAATCAGTGCCATGAGGGTGCAAACTTGGTTTTTTACTTAAGAAATCCATCCTAGCACAGCTGATATTCAAACATGATCTTGCAGGACTCATTTTTCATATTCATCTAGCCATGAATCGCTTTGTCTTAAAACCGAAACAGAAACGTCACCGCTTTGTCATCAAAGCCTGTTGAGATAAGGACAACAAAAATAGAGGAAAATAACATGGCAGGATTATCAATTTGGCACGTTGTCATTTTTGCAATTGTGGTGATTTTATTGTTTGGCACATCCAAACTGAAAAATCTGGGTAAGGATATCGGGGGGGCCGTTAAGGATTTTAAAAAATCGATCAAAGATGATGATGCTGAACATGCTCAACTGCAAGAACCCCGCACCATTGATGCTCAGGTTAAAAACACTGAAAATACTGTAAAAAGCTAAGCGAGTGCAGCCATGCTAAATGTCGGTATGACTGAACTGCTGTGCTTTGCCATTATTGCACTGCTGGTTTTGGGTCCTGAAAAACTGCCCGAAGCTGCGCGTTTTGCCGCGAAATGGTATGGTAAAGCGAAGCGCTTTATTCATAGTGTTCAAACCGAAGTCGATCGGGAACTGAAACTTTCAGAGTTTCGTGAAGAAATTCAGAAAGAAATTGACCGCATGACAGAAATAGAACAACGCTTGCAAAAGCAGCTGGATCATTTGACCCAGTCAACACAACAAGAAAAGACTCAAGAGCCATCTTCCCCCCTTTATTATACCTGGCTCAGTCCGTGTCGTTTGACACCCTTTTCAGCGAATTTTGTTCAGTTACATGGCGCTGATGCAGTCAAGGTTTCACGCTCTTATCTCCCCTCTACATTGAAGATTGCCGTATGAGCCAAAGTCAATTGCCTACTGCTGAAGTCAAATCAGAGACTGAAAATCTGGAACAAATGCCTGTGATGCAGCATTTAATCGTTCTGCGTCAGTATCTATTTAAAATCGTTGCTATTACCCTGCTGCTGTTTTTCTGCTTATTGCCATTTCGCAATTATACTTATCAGCTTTTGTCAGAACCGCTCAGACAACAACTGCCTGTCAGTTCCACCATGATTGCCACCGATGTTACTGCAACCTTTATGGCACCGTTTAAGCTGAACTTATTTGTGGCCTTGATGCTGGCGATGCCGCTCATCATATACTTCCTATGGTCATTTGTACGCCCGGCCCTGTATGAAAAAGAGCGTCACCTCGCTATTCCACTTTTAGCTGGTAGTATTTCTTTATTTTACTTAGGCATAGCTTTTGCCTACTTCATTACCTTGCCGGCAATTTTGCATTTCTTTATCAGTGTGTCGCCGGAGAGCGTTGCACCAATGACCGACATCAACAGTTATTTAGGCTTTTGTTTAAAACTGTTTTTGGTGTTTGGATTAACCTTTGAAATTCCAATTATCACTTTAGTCCTGATTCTGATTGGTGTGGTCAGCACGCAAAGTCTGGCAGAAAAACGCCGCTTCATTGTGGTGGGCTGTTTCTTTGTCGCCATGTTTGTGACGCCACCGGATGCACTTTCCATGGTGATGCTTGCCATTCCCATGTGGTTATTATTTGAAATAGGATTATTTCTTGGAAAGATGTTAGAAAAGCGCCATGCATTCAAACCATAATCACACTGCTTTTACTCGGCTCCAAACCTGAAACGCAAGTTTGGAGTTTTTATTTATATATATTAAGGTATTGATTTTATTATTTTTAAATAAAATAAATTGTCTTTAAATTGACCAAAAAGTGTAAAAAAACTGTCATCACCCGTTTATACAATCGCTCATGATAATCAACTAAACAATAACTTAATTACACTTTACGGATTTAATATGACAACCACTTCTCATCAGCCAACTCGTCGCGATCTTTTAAAATGGTTTTCTGGAATTCCTTTTTTACCGCTTGGGGCAATGGCCACAACAGCAGCATTAACGGGGTGTAATAATAGTGATTCAGACATCATTACCACTCCACCGACAAAACCTGTCAATTTTAAAAGTGCTAAATTTACCCCAATGGTTGCGCCGAACACGGTTGCTGACATGGCGACGACATCGGTTAAATCAAAACTACAAATTACTTGGGATGATGCAACAAATACAGAATATCAGCTTGCATATAAACCCTTCTTTGTTACAGGTCAAACTGTGCCAAAACATGGTGGTGGAACAATTGTTGCCGGTGGCTATTTTGATGTGAATGGCAACCCAATTATGGATAAATCCGTCGTAGGACAAGAACGTCAATTCTTTTCTGATGCTCCAGATGGTTCATCTTTAATTCATTTGAAAGATGCAAAAGTAGACGGTGTGACGACCCCAATATTCCATGTGGTTCAGTTTGAATATAATTCAAAAGACCAGTCAGGTGCAGATACCTACGGTCAATTGCCTTCTCCAATTGCTATTCTTACACTTGACCAAGATCAAAAAACAGGTCATCTAGAACTTAAAAAATATTTCAACGTGAATACTGCACCGGTGCACGGTTTATGGATTACTTGTGGTGCAAGTCTTTCTCCGTGGAATACCCATCTTTCAAGTGAAGAATATGAACCTGATGCTTTCAACCAAGGCATTGGTGGTCCAGCTCCAACTGGATTTGGAAAATATTTCTTTAATAATGATATGACCAAAGTAAAACCATATAACTATGGCCATTTACCCGAAGTGATCGTGAACTTAGATGGTACAGGTAGCATCAAGAAGCATTATTGTTTAGGTCGTATTTCACATGAACTAGTTCAGGTCATGCCTGACAATAAAACCGTCATCATGGGTGATGACTATACCAATGGCGGTTTCTTTATGTTCATTGCAGATAAAGAGAAAGACCTTTCTGCGGGAACACTCTATGCTGCTAAATACAAAGATGAATTAAATGAAACCTCTACAGCACGTATCGAGTGGATTAAGCTTGGTTCTGCAACCAGCAAAGAAATTGAAGATCTGGTCAATGTTCAGAATATTCAACCAACAGACATCATGGAAAGCTTAAACGTAAATCCAAATGATGCCAGCTATACTGAAATCACATTGGCGAAGAAAAAGCTTTGGGTCAAAATCAAACCAGGTATGGAAAAAGTAGCCGCTTTCCTGGAAACTCATCGTTATGCGGCCCTGATGGGTGCGAGCATGGCATTTACCAAAATGGAAGGCACAACGGTAAATATCAAGGATAAAGTGGCTTACTCGGCACTTGCCAACATACAAGACTCAATGGTTGTAAATACAAGCAGTTACGTTGCTGCGCATAATATTAAATTCGCAAAAGCATTAAAAGCCGGTGGCGTGCTTGCACATGACCTTAAAGGTAATCAAGTTGACAGCACAGGAACACTTATTCAAAGTGAATGGATACCTGCGCAAAGTCATATGTTACTAATGGGTGAAGATATTAGCATTGATACTTTTGGTAATACGGCAAATCCAGAAAAAATTGCTAGTCCAGATAACTTAAAGTTCTCAGAAAAACTACGCACTTTGTTCATCGGTGAAGATTCAGGCAACCATTTAAATAACTATCTATGGGCATATAATGTTGATGCAAAAACATTGGACCGTATCTTATCTACCCCAGCAGGTGCAGAATCAACAGGTTTGCATGCCGTAGATGAAGTGAATGGCTGGACCTACATCATGAGTAACTTCCAGCACCCAGGTGATGAATGGAATCGTTTCTATAAAATCGATGCTGTAACTGGTGCACGTAGCGGCTTAAGCACAGATTTACTGACGCAAATTGACACTGCAATTGATGCAAACTACAACAAAAAGTTCGCTGCGGCGGTGGGTTATATTACGGCTGACCCAATCGCTCCATCAATGCAAAAGAAAGCAATACCAAGTAAATAAACTGCCTTCTAAAAATGCCGACCTCGTGTCGGCATTTTTTATGGGCTTAAAGGTAAATTTATCTGGATAATATTGCCTTGGGTTGTCCCTTGCTGGGATTTTTCCTGCCATTGCCATTGCTGATTTTTCATCCGTAGAAAATTGGAACAGCGTGTACCATAGACCGGGCTTTGAATAAAAGTGGATGAAAGCAATTCCTCCATCTCTAAACTAATGCCGGTTTGGGGCAAAAGCTCGGGAATAATTTTCCGTTCATCTTCCAGAATATCCCAAACCGCAAATTCCAGATCTGCTTCGGATGTCGTTGTCTGCTGGAGCATCGGTAAAAATTCCTGGGTAAAACGTTTACGTAAATGTCGGGTCTTTTCCCAATGCTCGGTCATTAAACCATTGGACACCACATACACGCCTTGGGCTAAAACCTGCGGTGCTTCACCACGGTTACTCATATAAACCGCCTGATTTGAATCACCTAAAAATAAATTAAAGCCGGCATAATCACGCTGGCGTTTTTCCAGCGCTTGAGCAAAGCGGATCGGGGTTAAATCGGATTCCAGAAAAGCCTGAATCAAATGACCGCGTGAAGTCGGATACTGTGTTTTATCGCTGGCATCCCTGAAATTGGTTAACACTGCCCAGCGACCTGATGCAGTAATCCCCATCCACGTACCACCGGACTGCAAATCTTTTCCGGCAATAATCGGACTGTTTTCCCAAGCGTACAATGCTGCACTCGGCCGCTGATAAAACTCATCCCGATTGGAAATCAGACATAGAGGAGTATCCGGCAAAACTTGCCAGGCTAAAGCGACAATACACATAATTCATGCTCTTCATCTTTACACATTGAATGTACAACATTTTTCCCAGGTTTCAGCTAAAATCTGTGCAAAACATAATGACAAGGAACAGGAATGCTGACCTATCCAAATATAGACCCGGTTGCGGTATCGCTGGGACCATTACAAGTCCACTGGTATGGATTGATGTATTTACTGGCATTTTTATTTGCCTGGGGACTTGCCACCTATAGAACCAAACAACGTGATGGCTGGACACCTGACATGGTCTCTGACCTGATCTTCTATGGTGCCTTAGGGGTCGTGGTCGGTGGTCGTGTAGGCTACGTATTCTTTTATGGCTTTGAACAGTTCATGGCCAATCCACTATGGTTATTTCAGGTCTGGACCGGCGGCATGAGCTTCCATGGTGGATTCCTGGGTGTGATGCTTGCCATGCTATTCTGGTGCAAAAAATACCAGAAAACCTGGTTTCAAACGCTGGACTTTATTGCCCCTTGTGTCCCGACTGGCCTGATGTTCGGTCGTATTGGCAATTTCATTGGTGGTGAACTGTATGGCCGCCCGGTTTCTGATTCAAACTTTGCACTGGGGATGATCTTCCCTACCGATCCCTTGCAATTGGTCCGTCATCCCTCACAGCTTTATCAGGCTTTGGGCGAAGGTTTAATCCTGTTTATTGTATTGTGGTGGTTCAGCTCCAAGCCGCGTCCACGTATGGCAGTTTCTGCCCTGTTCCTGATCGGTTATGGTATTGCCCGTTTTGTGGTGGAATTCTTCCGTGAACCCGATAATGGCCAGCTATTTATTGGCTGGATGAGTAAAGGCCAGTTCCTGACTGTACCGATGATTTTGATTGGCCTCTGGATGATGTGGTATGCCTATCAAAAGAAAATCTATGATTGGGGTCCACAGAAAAATAGCTGAATAAAATTCCTTCTCCCTGAACTTAAGTTTAAGCACTGCTTTAAATTTAAGTGTAAGAGAAGGTTAGGATGAGGGAGACAAAAAATGTCTCCTTTTTTTATCTCTCTGGTTATGTGTGCTCTTAAGAAAGAGATTTAAAATAATCTACAGGTAGGTTGAATCTGTGCTTCCCTCTCACTCGTATGCTAAAGTGCCCTTAGTTCTTATTCATCCAATAGAAAAACATGCTCGAATTTTGGTTCAATCCTAAAGCTTCCATTCTTCATAAACTGCTGATCTTTGTGGTCATCGCAATTGCAACGGGCGGACTGTACTGGATGGAACCTTTAAAACCGGATGCTATCCTGATGTTCATGGGTACAGGTATTATTTTCCTGATTTGCCGTTACTGTAAAATTCATTTTGCTGCTAAAAACCCGACCGGCCTGTTCTATCGACTCTTGGTCTGGATTCCTCTTGCCTTGCTGTTGGCCCTGATTTTCATGCATATGCAGAATGGTGAAATTCTCATCCCCGGTGCCCAAGGCATCGGTTTTATGGCTTTGGCCATTTGCCTGTTTTCACCCTTGTCTTTATTGAATAAAAATGCCCCCTTGGATGAGCAAAAATAATGCTGAAGTTCTGGTATTCCGACCAATGTAGCCGCGAGCTGAAACTGATGGTCTGTATTGCAACCTGTATGATCATTTATCTCTGCTCTACGGTACAGCAACTTTCCCCCATGTTGACAGGAATAAGTGTAGGCATTGGTATGGGCATACATGTATTAAGAGCGTTAAGCTTAAAAATTGCGGCAGATAACCCTTATAAGAAAGGTTTTGAGATTCTTGTGTTCATTATGCCGCTGATGGCATTCATTACCTTAATTTCTGCATTGCCTACCCAGCATAAGCTGATGCTCGCCATTCAGGCGATTGGCTTTGCTGCCATTGGCCTATTTATATTATCGGGCTTTCCAAAGCGCAAGTTTGATTAGATTGAACTGAATTAGCTTCTCGTGTATTTCACACCCTTAAATAAGCCGAAATCCATATTGAATGTATTTTAAAAAGCCAAAATAAAAAAGACCGCTAAAAAGCGGTCTTTTTCAATCATCGAGAGATGATTAAGCAGCTAATGCACCTTTAGCTTTTTCAGCTAAAGCAGCAAATGCAACTGCGTCATGCATAGCGATGTCAGCAAGTACGCGACGGTCGATGATCACTTGAGCTTTTTTCAAGCCATCGATCATACGGCTGTACGACAAACCATTTTGACGAGCACCAGCGTTGATACGTGCAATCCACAAAGCGCGGAATTGACGTTTCTTTTGACGACGGTCACGGTAAGCGTATTGACCTGCTTTGATTACTGCTTGGAACGCAACGCGGTAAACGCGTGAGCGAGCGCCATAGTAACCTTTAGCACGAGCAAGAATTTTTTTATGACGGCGATGAGCCTGTACACCACGTTTTACACGAGCCATTTATAAATCTCCTTAGATGTATGGGCACATAGCACGAACTGAAGCAACGTCACTTACGTGAACCATCACACAGCCGCGCAATTGACGGATACGTTTAGCAGATTTTTTGGTCAAAATGTGGCGTTTGAACGCTTGTTTACGCTTGAAACCGTTAGCAGTCGCTTTGAAACGTTTAGCTGCACCACGGCGAGTTTTTAACTTAGCCATAACAACCTCTTTAAACACCTGTTCAGCACGTCTGCACCATTGCAAAAACGACCTGCAGGTAAGGGAGCAAGTATTCTAAAGCATCTTTGCTCAAAACAAAAGCAGAGATACTGAAAATTGCACACCAATGATCAGATTCTCTTAGTCTTATTTTCACTATCAAAAGCGGGATGTTTTTATTAATAAATCCACTATTCGGCATTATAATTATCAGCCCATAAGAATACTGGACTGCTATGAACCCTGCACAGGATGCTTTTGCCGCCCTGCGTTATCGTGACTTTTCTATTGTCACGATGAACCAGTTCTGCCTAACGCTCGCCATTTTAATTCAAGAAATTATTGTCGCGTATTCGCTGTATCGGATTACCAAAGATCCTTTAACACTGGGTTTAATTGGTCTGGCCGAAGCCATCCCTTTTATTGCCTTGTCCTTGTGGGGCGGTTATTTTGCCGACCGCTTTAACAAACAGACCATCATGAAAATATGTCTGTTTTTTGCCGTGCCCTTGCCTGTGGTTTTATGGTGGCTATTCCATTCCTATGGATTAGGACAGATCGACGTTACTACACTGTCTTGGGGGATTTATGCGGTTATTTTTGGTTTGGGTACAATTCGCGGTTTTTATAATCCCTCCGCCACATCATTAAAACCTTTCCTGATTCCACGCGAGCTCTATGCCAATGGTGCCACCTGGACCACCATCGGCTGGCAAAGTGGCGTGATTATTGGTCCCATGCTGGGCGGTTTTATGCTGGCTTTTTTAGGTCCTGAAAACAGTTTATGGGCGGTAACCGGTTTATTGTCCATCTGTTTCATCCTGATTAACCTGCTACAAAAGCGCAGTTTTCCAAAAATCGAAACAAATAATTTAATCGAAAGTTTAGGCGATGGTTTCCGCTTTATCTGGAAAACCAAAATCGTACTTTGGGCGATTTCGCTAGATCTGGTTTCGGTGCTGTTTGGCGGGGTCATTGCCTTACTGCCGATCTTTGCCGAAGATATTTTAAAAGTCGGTCCTGAAGGTTTGGGTTACTTGCGTGCAGCGCCATCGATTGGTGCTCTCATCACCATGATTGCCTTAACCAGATTTCCACCAACCCAAAATGCCTGGCGTAATATGTTGCTCGCCGTTGCCGGATTTGGCCTATTTACCCTGCTGTTTGCCTTCTCAAATAACCTGTGGCTATCGCTGTTCGCTTTGGCCATGACTGGTGCCTGTGACAGTATTTCAGTGGTGATTCGCCAGACCATTCTGCAAATTTATCCGCCAGAAAATATGCGTGGCCGTGTCGCCGCGGTGAATGGCATGTTTGTCTCATCCAGTAATGAACTTGGTGCTTTTGAATCCGGCTTAGCCGCCAAATATATGGGCACCATCATGGCAACCGTCTTTGGAGGCTGTATGACCGTGGTAGTAGTAGCGCTGAGCTGGGCAAAAACCCGCGATTTATTTGGCGTCGACATTACCAAAGTGCATGATCATGAACATTAATTGAGTTTTTAGACTTGCCAGTATTTCCAATTCAGGAAATACTGCGCACTCATAATACTCCGCTACCACTGCAACATCTGGTTTGACTAAGAAATAAATATTTATGAAGCAAATACTGTGTTTTTCTCTACTCATGTGTGTACCCTTCAGTACTGTTTACAGTGCTGAATCTAAAGCAACCAAACAGCTTGCCGTTCAGAAAAGCGCAGCCCTTCCCGCGCATTTGACCACACGCATTCAGTGGACCAAATTTCCGCATCCAAACTATAAAAATGAAGATTTAAAAGAGCAAAACCGCAGTGCCATTATTCGCATTTATGCAGATGAAACCGGCAATGTCACCAAGGCCAGCGTACAGGAAAGTACCGGCTTAAGCCATCTGGATAACCTGTTGGTTCAAGCCGTGCGTGAAGCACATGTCAAACCCCATATCGAAAATGACACGGCGACACCGCTTATTGGCTATCAAACCTTTAGCTTAAAGTTAGACCAGGAGGATGTTGAAGCCTGCCCCTATCAGTTTGAATCGAAAAATTGGCAGGCTCAACAGCAGAACAGAAAAACAGCTTTCTCATACCGCGCTCAGCCCCAGCTAGAGCTTGATTCTGACTTACTGGCTGGCCACAATCGTAGCGTTAAATTCAACTTTAAAGTGAATAAACACGGTGATGTGAAAAAAGTCAAAGTTACTCAGGGTTCGGGGATTTATGCTTTAGACCAAAAAGTTGTTCAGGCCGTATCCAATAGCCAAATTAATGTTAAGCGCACTGCCAGCACTTTATGGATGTATAAAAAATCCAGTTTTAAAGATGAAATTAAGTTCGACTTAAATCACTGTGAATAAGCAAAATTAAAAACGGGATGCACAAGCATCCCGTTTTTTTAAAACAGACTAAAAACCAAATAGATAAACAAATAGCGCCCTATTTTAGCTATCGAAACCATCAACAGGAATCGGGCAAAATTTTCTTTTAGCAGACCGGCAATAAGAGTAATCGGATCGCCAATGATGGGCACCCAACTCAGCAATAATGACCAGTAGCCATATTTGTGATATTTCGCCTGTGCTTTCATCATTTGCTGCTGTGAAACAGGAAACCATTTTTTGTCTTTGTAGTGTTCAACCTTAAAACCGAGCCACCAGTTCACGCAGGATCCCAAAATATTTCCCAAGCTTGCAACAAACAGTAGCCACGGAACTGAATGGCTACCCTCAGCCAATAAAGCCAATAAAACCGCTTCGGACTGCAAAGGCAATAAGGTGGCCGCACCAAAGGCAGAAATAAACAGCAGCAGGTAAGCCGGCATCAGGCTGCAACC
Organism: Acinetobacter sp. YH01022; assembly: GCF_013420235.1. NCBI lineage: Bacteria > Pseudomonadati > Pseudomonadota > Gammaproteobacteria > Moraxellales > Moraxellaceae > Acinetobacter > Acinetobacter sp. YH01022. Next base: position 29,183 of record NZ_VOYP01000003.1, read on the forward strand.
GGTTTAAAGCCCGAGTTTTTTCTTGGTTGAGGTATATTCATAAACGCTCCAAAGCAAAGCCAGAACCAGAACCAGATAACGGCTATAGCTATAGCGCTGCGTCAAAGGCTGGATGGCTGCGTATAAAGCATTCTGGTCCTGCGTATTTAAAGTCGCCATAAAATTCTGGATGTGCACGGCTTCGGCAATAAAAAGAATCAAACAAGCTGCTATACCAAAGATAATGCTCCAATAGATTTTGGCATTGTGTTCCAGAATACGCGTTGAATTTAAAAAAAATGCTTTCATAAGGTGCTGATCCAATAAAAAACCACCGCATGGGTGGTTTATTTTTCTATACCGCCATCTTAACACAACTGTAGTTCAAGTCATTTTAGCCAGCGACCTGAATCGACAATGCTTTCTGAATAGCAGGACGTGCAGTCAGGCGATCAACATATTCTTTTACATAGGGATAATCTTCCAGCTGAATTTGCTGCCATTCATGGCGTAGGATCCACGGTAAAATCGCCATATCGGCAATCGAATACTCGCCCGCCACATACTTCTGCCCCACCAGCTGCTTATTCAGCACACCATACAGACGCTTGGTTTCATTGACATAACGGTCTATGGCATAGGGAATTTTTTCCGGCGCAAAGCGGCCAAAATGATGGTTTTGCCCTAGCATCGGCCCGAAACCACCCATTTGCCACATCAGCCATTGCTCGACTTCAACACGCTGTTGCTCATCTACTGGATAATACAATCCGGTTTTACGGCCCAAATATTGCAAAATTGCCCCAGACTCAAATACTGAAATGGCTTCACCACGCGGTCCATCCTGATCCACAATCGCGGGAATTTTATTGTTAGGTGAAATACGTAAAAAGTCAGGCTGAAACTGATCATTTTCTAAAATATTGACTGGAAAAATTTGGTATTCCAAACCCATTTCTTCTAATGCTATTGTAATTTTATGACCATTGGGTGTTCCCCAATAATAGAGATCAATCATGTTTCCTACCTTTTGCCTTTTTCGTTTTACATGACATGCTTAAAATTTATTCCAGTTATAGCATGATTTAGTACCATACATCCGCATATTTAATTATAGATTCATCAATAAAACCACTAAATATAAAGCATTATTTTCAGGCAAAAATCCGCCCCGGATGTTGTTACATATTGATGCTTGAAAAGCCTCCACCCAATCTTATATTAGACATGAAGCAATCATCCATTCAGGATATTGCTTCACATTACTTATGCCATCCATTACAGAATTATCATCATGCTTCTATAACTTTTCTGAGAACCGGAGGTTCTATCCATGAGCAATTCCAGTCTTACCCCACTGTTCCGACGTAGCATCGGTTTTGACCGTTTTAATGACCTGTTTGACTACGCAATGCAAAGTGAAACACCGAATTATCCACATTACAATATTGAAAAAACCGGCGATAATAATTACCGCATTGTCGTCTCTGCAGCTGGATTTAACGAAGACCAACTCGAGATCAACCTGGAAAATCAAGTTCTGACCATTAGCGGCAAAGCGGTTGAAGAAAAATCGGATACTACGGTAGAATTTTTACACAAAGGTATCGCCCACCGTTCCTTTAAACTGTCTTTACGTCTGGATGAACATGTAGAAGTACAACAAGCTGACTTTGCAAACGGTTTGTTAAAAATCGACTTACAGCGCAATGTTCCAGAAGAAAAATTACCTCGCCAGATTCCGATTGGCAGCAAAACCACGGAAAAACTTGCGTCACCTCAACAGGAAACAACAAAATAACACCCCCAAAAGACTGGTCAATGACTGGTCTTTTAAATAATTGAAACGATCTCTTAAAAAACCGATTCAAAAAATCATCGCTATAAAAAAGCCCTGCTTTTGCAGGGCTTTCTTCATCAATAGAGGCTTACTTTTTCTTTTTAGGACCAAGTAGCATACCCATTTGACGACCTTCCATTTTTGGTGCTTGTTCAACTACACCGAATTCAGCCACATCTGCTTCAACTTTTTGCAATTGAGCCAGACCCAACTGTTGGTGAGCCATTTCACGACCACGGAAGCGTAAAGTGATTTTTACCTTGTTGCCTTCTTCAAGGAACTTGATAATGGCACGTAATTTTACGTTGTAATCACCAACATCAGTCGCAGGGCGGAGCTTGATTTCTTTCACCTGTACTTGATGCTGTTTTTTCTTCGCTTCTTTCTGCTTTTGTTTCAGATCAAACAAATGCTTGTTGAAGTCCATGATTTTACACACGGGTGGCTCAGCATTTGCAACAATCTCAACCAGGTCAAGATCGACAGCTTCAGCTGCACGTAAAGCATCATTTAAGCTTACGATGCCTTTTTGCTCGCCATTTTCGTCTACAAGACGGACTTCTTTTGCACGAATTTCATCATTCAAAGCAGGACGGTTTGATTTGTTACCGCCCTGTTGATTACGGTCAGGCTGTTTAATCGCTTTTACTCCACAATATACCGGCCGCGTTCGGCAACGGCTGCTTTTACTAGGTCAACGAAAGCATCGATTGACATAGTACCCAAATTTTTTCCTGAGCGGGTACGCACATTCACTGTACCTTCCTCTACTTCACGGTCGCCAAGTACCAGTAAGTAAGGAATACGCTCTAAAGTACGTTCACGAATCTTAAAGCCGATTTTCTCATTTCTCAAGTCGGAAATGGCACGAATACCGTTTTCTTTAAGTTTAGCGACGACTGACTCACATGCTTCCGCTTGAGAATCGGTAATGTTCATCACGCACGCTTGTGTAGGTGCCAACCAAGGTGGCATAAAGCCTGCGTAGTGTTCAATCAGTATACCAATAAAACGCTCGAAACTACCAAGAATTGCACGATGTAACATAACAGGCTGATCACGGTCGTTATCTTCTGTTACGTAAGATGCATCCAGACGCTCTGGCAGGTTGAAGTCACACTGAATGGTACCGCACTGCCATACACGACCTAGGCAGTCTTTCAATGAGAATTCGATCTTAGGACCGTAGAATGCGCCTTCACCCGGTTGCAGTTCCCATTCCAGACCAGCAGCATCTAAAGCATCAGCCAAAGATTTTTCCGCCATGTCCCAAAGTTTGTCATCACCGACACGTTTTTCCGGACGTGTAGACAGTTTCATTTGAACGTCTTCAAAACCGAAGTCTTTGTACACATCTAAAGTCAATTTAATGAAATCTGCAACTTCAGTTCCAATCTGTTCTTTGGTACAGAAAATGTGTGCATCATCTTGGGTAAAGCCACGAACACGCATAATGCCGTGTAATGAACCTGATGGCTCGTTACGGTGACACGAACCAAACTCAGCCAGACGGATCGGAAGATCACGGTAAGATTTCAACCCCTGGTTGAATACCTGTACGTGACATGGACAGTTCATTGGTTTAACCGCATAGTTACGGTTCTCTGAATGAGTCGTAAACATGTTGTCTGCATAGTTTGCCGCATGACCCGATTTTTCCCAAAGCGTGAAGTCCACCACTTGCGGGGTACGAATCTCAAGATAACCATTATCTTGCTGAACTTTACGCATGTACTGTTCCAGTACCTGGTAAATGGTCCAGCCATTCGGATGCCAGAACACCATACCCGGTGCTTCTTCCTGCATATGGAACAAGTCTAAAGCTTTACCGATTTTCCGGTGATCGCGTTTTTCTGCTTCTTCAATACGTTTTACATAAGCCGCAAGCTGTTTTTTATCCGCCCATGCTGTACCGTAAATACGTTGCAGCTGTTCATTCTTCGCATCACCGCGCCAGTAAGCACCAGAGATTTTAGTCAGCTTGAACGATTTTAAGAATTTGGTATTCGGTACGTGCGGACCACGGCACATATCCAGATAGTCTTGATGGTAGTACAAGCCCATTTGCGTTTCTTCAGGCATGTCTTCAATCAAGCGGAGTTTGTATTCTTCGCCACGCGCAGTGAATTCTGCAATCACTTCATCGCGTGGGGTCATTTTTTTGATGACATCATAGTCTTGGTCGATGAGCTTTTTCATACGCTCTTCAATCGCCGCCAAGTCATCTAAAGTAAACGGACGTGGCATCCAGATGTCATAGTAGAAACCTTCTTCAATGACCGGGCCAATCACCATCTTTGCTTCGGGGAACAATTGCTTAACTGCATGGCCGACCAGGTGCGCACAAGAGTGACGAATGATGTGAATACCATCTTCATCTTTAGGCGTGATAATTTGTAAGGTTGCATCTTCAGTGATGAGATCAGACGCATCAACCAAACGGTCGTTTACGCGACCCGCAACTGTATTTTTTGCAAGACCCGGACCAATGCTCAGTGCAACGTCCATCACAGATACGGCTTGATCAAACTGTTTTTGATCGCCATTTGGCAAAGTGATAATTGGCATAAAAAAATCCTTAAGGAGTGATGCCCCGTACCATAGGGCATGTCACCGCGAGATTATGATCGAGGCAGAACCTCAAAAGATAAAAACGGTGGATAAATAAAAATCGATTCGAATTTTACACGTCTTATCCACAGGATTAAACCTTTTCACCTATAAAATTCGCAATTTGGCACATTTTGAATTTATTTGCCAATGCCTTAGCTCTAGCTCTAGCTCAATCAAGGAATTTTCACTTCCCTTTTTATGCTCTAAAGTTATCCCATGCTTAGAACTTGCACTGAGCATAGGCAGAAAGCGGAGCAAATTGCGGAATCACAGCTTCGCTCTGGGTGGGTCTTAAAAACACATAATCAGCCCGGTCAATCTCACAGGATTTCGGCACCAGCAGCAGTTCCAGATCAGGTAACTGGCTATAGTGCAAAACTTTTAACATGGGTGTAGCTATTCATAAGGCACCTTGCAGTTCAGCCAGACTTTGCTGGTCAATATCCCCCTGATTGGCTAAAGACTGATTGATCGGAACAACATATTTCCCTAAGTCATATAAGCGTGTACCCGCTTAAACTGTGCATTGACTTTTATCTTCATCAAAGGCCAGCACGCCTTTGAACTGATCGAGATTAAGCAAAGTTTCATCCGTCTTGGCCAACACACTAAATGAATGCCTTGCACCAACGACAGGAATATGACCATAGAATTTGACTCATTTTTGTAATTCATTGACATGCTGAGGTTGAAAAATTTATGGATGTGCCTGCTGGCTTCCAGACCAATTACGCCATCCTTTATCCGCCTGTTGTATTTTCATTATTATTCCCTAGCTAATGTTATTTAAATTGCCCATTTAGAGTAAAATACCTAAAAAAGCAAATATGGGAACCCATGCGTTCAAAAAAAATCCACCCCATAAAATAATTTTTTTAATTTTCAATATGTTAAAAATTATAAAATAGCACTCGACTAAAGCATAACTGCAAGATTTCTGATAAATGCATATCTTTTTCAAAAGGATATGAAAACAAATATAGAATGGAGTTTTAACATGGTTAGCGCATATGATGAATTACCGCGTACCCCCGCAAATTTTGTAGCGTTGTCACCTTTACGCTATCTGGATCGGGCTGCTTATATTTACCCGAATCAAAATGCAATTATTCATGGTAAACGTCGTATTACCTGGCGTGAAAAATATAATCGTTGCCGCCAGTTTGCCCACCAACTCCAAAAACTCGGGATCGGTAAAAATGATACCGTTTCGGTACTGCTGCCTAATGTGCCGGCAATGATTGAAGCACATTTTGCCGTACCAATGGCAGGTGCCGTACTGAATACCTTAAATACCCGTCTGGATGCCAAAACAGTTGCCTTCATGCTGGAACACGCCGAAAGTAAGGTATTGCTGGTTGACCCCGAATTCAGCCAGCTTGCTACAGAAGCCTTGGCGCTGATTCCGCAAGAAATCTATGTCATTGATGTCGCCGATGAAGAATATGAGGGTGAGGATACCCGTATTGGCCAGATTGAATATGAAGACTGGATTGCACAAGGTGATACCAATTTTGAGTGGCATTTACCCGCGGATGAATGGGATGCCATTAGCTTAAGCTACACCTCGGGCACCACGGGGAACCCGAAAGGTGTGGTCTATCATCACCGGGGGGCCTACATTAATGCAGCCAGTAACATCATTGCTTGCGGCATGATGCCTCGCGCGACCTATTTATGGACCCTGCCATTGTTCCACTGCAATGGCTGGTGCTTTGCCTGGACCATGGCTGCCAATGGCGGTACCAACGTCTGCTTGCGCAAAGTTGATGCAGAACAGATTTTCAAATTGATTGCCGAACATAAAGTCGACTACTTCTGTGGCGCACCGATTGTCCTGTCGATGCTGATCAATACCCCTGAAGAGAAAAAGACCCAGATTGATCACCGTGTTGAAGTGATGGTGGCCGGTGCCGCGCCTCCTGCGGCGATTATTGAAGGCATGCGTAATATTGGCATTAATGTCACTCACGTCTATGGTTTAACTGAAACTTACGGCCCTTCTGCACTGTGTGCATCACAAGCGGGCTGGAGCGATCTATCGATTCAGGAACAGGCACACTTGCACTCTCGTCAAGGAGTTCCATATCCACTGCAAGATGGCATGAAAGTACTTGATCCGGAGACCATGCACGAAGTGCCGCATGATGGTAAAACCATGGGCGAGATCATGTTCCGCGGCAATATCGTCATGAAAGGCTATTTAAAGAATCCTGAAGCAACCGCCGAAGCCTTTGCTGGTGGCTGGTTCCATACCGGTGACCTTGCCGTTTGCCAACCGGATGGCTATGCCAAAATTACCGACCGCTCTAAAGATGTGATTATTTCCGGCGGTGAAAATATTTCTTCACTCGAAGTGGAAGAAGTGCTGTATCAGCACCCTGCAGTCCTGACGGCAGCGGTAGTGGCAAAACCTGATCCACGCTGGCAGGAAGTTCCATGTGCCTTTGTGGAACTCAAACAAGGTAAAACTGCAACAGCTGAAGAACTGATTGAATACTGTAAACAGCATTTGGCCCGTTTTAAAGTACCTAAAGATGTGGTGATTACCGAGATTCCAAAGACATCTACAGGCAAACTGCAAAAATTCATCTTGCGTGACTGGGCCAAAGAACGTGCTACAGGCGAGTTTCAGTAATCCATCATCTGATGGGTAAAGTCCCCCTTTTCAAAGGGGGACTTAGGGGGATTACCCCTTGTGAAACATCATTTATCACCTTTTAAATGAGAGAAGAAAAAAAGCGACTTCATGAGTCGCTTTTTTAGTTTGAGTATAGAAATAAGAAAGTCAGTTATCTGAAATCAAAGCCACTTGCTGAATATAGTTGAACAGTTTTAACTTGGATGCAGCCAGCTCTTCTTCCGTCACCTGATTTTTGATATCACGATGGATACGCAAAATATGCTGACGAATGGCATGATGCTCGGCAGCATTATGCGCTTTCATGAATTCTTTAATCACCGGATCACCTTGCGCGATCATACGATCGACCCAACGTTGCAACTGCGCAGTTTTTTTCGCGCCTTGCTGTGGAGTAAGGTAAGACAAAATCATGGTTTCATCTTCATTACGCAATAATTTTCCTACACGCTGAAACTGACGGCGACGTGCTTCATGTGAAGTAATGGTTTGCACATCCAGTAAAGCATCAATCAAACGTTCTTCCACCGGAAGGTTTTTAATTTGTTTGATACTCAACTGAGCCAGTTGCTCACCTAAAGCAGCCATACGCTGAACTGCTTTTTTCTGTTCGGTTTTACTCGCCCGCCCTTCTAAACTTTCAAAGTCATCTTCAGTAAAACGGTTCGGTCGACGTGCCACGATTAATCTGCCTCGTAAAATTTTGCTGCAAATAATGCCTGAATTTCAGATAAAGCCTGTTCTTCATCTGTACCTTCAAGCACTAAACGTAAAGTTGTGCCTTTGCCTGCACCGAGCATCAGCAAAGCCATAATATTTTTTGCATCTACTAATTTGTTGCCTTTACCAATTTGAATCGATGAACGAAATTTGGTGGTAACTTCGATTAGCTTTCCAGACGCACGCGCATGTAAACCTAGTTTATTAATTACGTCAACAGTTGTGTCAATCATGACCAGTGCTTCATTTCTCTGTGGAGGACTTGGATAGACCATTTTTCCTCAAGGGCTTTTTTGAGTCTATCTACGATATATACGGAACGATGCTGCCCGCCGGTACAGCCAATGGATACCGTCATATAGTGACGATGCCCTTCTGCAAAGGCAGGCAACCACTTATCTAAAAAATGATAAATGTCTTGGAACATTTCATTGGTTTGTTCACTTTGCAGCAAAAACTGTTGTACAGGCAAATCCAAACCTGAATATTTTCGCAATTCCAGATCCCAATGCGGATTCGGCAAATGACGTACGTCAAAGACATAATCGGCATCAAGCGGAATACCGTGTTTATAACCAAATGATTGTAAAATTAAAATGAGGTTATCTGATTGTCCAAGTTTAGACAACAAGGTATGTTTCAGATCATGTACGCTTTTATCGGTAGTATCAATATGTACCGTTGAACGCAACTGTATCGGAAGCAATAAGTTTTTTTCTTCCTGTATACATTCAGTCAGGCTTTTAAAACGACTGGCTAAAGGATGCGGACGCCGCGATGCACTAAAACGCGAAATCAGTTCCTGATCTTGCGTAGTCAAATAAATGATATCCACCGAACCAGATTTCTGCAGTTGTTCAAAAACATGATCAAATTCCTGCAAATCTGCACGCGTACTGCGTACATCTACGCCCAGTGCCAGCTGTTCAAGATTATTGTCACGATCCAGTTTTTCCACAATTTCCGGCAGCAATGCCAGCGGTAAATTATCAATACAGTAATAGCCCAAATCTTCAAGCACCTGCAGGGCAGATGATTTTCCCGATCCAGATTGTCCTGTGACGATTAAAATACGCTTCATGGCAAGGCTGTCCTTAATAGTGAAGTCTATGCAGTATGCTTAACCTGCAAGTTATCAATCAGTCTGGTAGTGCCCAATTTAGCGGCAACAAACAGCACCACATCCTGATCAAAGGCTTCTATTTTTTGTAATTCCGGAGTGCGTGCTTCCACATAATCCACAATAAAACCAGCTTGTGTCAACTTTTGCTTTATATTTTCTAACACGTCCGCAAGGCTGATACCACTGTGCAGTTCCTGCTCGGCAGCAGTTAAACTCTGGTAAATGGTCGGAGCAATGGCACGGTGTTCTGCACTCAAATAACCATTACGCGAACTAAGGGCCAAACCATCTTTGGCACGGGTAATCGGCACCCCAATCACTTCTAGCGGAATATTCAGGTCACGTACAAACTGACGAATCACCGCCAGTTGCTGGTAGTCCTTTTGCCCGAAGAAGGCAAAATTTGGCTGCACAATATTAAACAGTTTAGTAACCACTACCGCCACGCCATCAAAATGACCCGGACGCTGCAACCCGCATAAGTCATTGGTAATCTCAGACACGCTAATGTTGGTTAAACGCGGCTTGTTACCATACATTTGCTCAACGCTAGGGGCAAAAATAATGTCACAGCCGACATCTGCCAACAAATGACTATCCTGCTCCAGAGTACGCGGATAGCTGTCAAAGTCTTCATTAGGCCCAAATTGAATCGGATTGACAAAAATACTGACCACAACAACATCACAGATTTTTTTTGCTTCACGCACCAGGTTTAAATGCCCTTCATGCAAATTCCCCATGGTCGGAACAAAACCGATAATTTTTCGTGCCGATCGAGCTGGACTCAGTGAAGCGCTTAATCCCTGAATGGTAGTTTCTGTTTTCATGTTTACAGCTCAACTTGAAAAGTTTGTTCTTTAGCAGGAAAAGATTGATCTTGTACCGCTGCATGGTAAGCTTTAAAAGCATCCAGAATTGCAGTTTCCCCTGCCTGTTCTTTCATAAAATTACGTACAAATTTGGCCACATGACCACCGGTCAGTCCAAGCATGTCCTGTACAACCAATACTTGGCCGTCCGTATCTGCCCCCGCCCCAATGCCAATCACAGGCGTATGTGGAAACAACTCACTAATTTCCTTACCCACCTGCGCCGGAACACATTCCAGTAGCAGTACCGCAGCACCGGCTTCCACCACAGCCTTACAATCGGCAATCAGCTGATCGGCAGCTTCACGGGTACGCGCCTGAACCTTATAGCCGCCAAACACATGCACAGATTGTGGAGTTAGGCCCAAATGCACACATACAGGAATACCATTGCGGGTCAAGACCTGAACGGTTTCAGCCAGCCATGCACCGCCTTCAATTTTCACCATGTGCGCACCAGCCTGCATCACTTGTTTGGCACTGATTAAGGCATCATTCAGCGTGGCATAACTCATAAACGGCAAATCAGTCAGAATAAAAGCATGCTGATTACCACGGCGAACAGCTGCGGTGTGATAAGCCATATCCTGTACCGTCACAGGCAGAGTAGAATCACAGCCCTGAATGGTCATTCCTAAAGAATCACCCACCAGAATCGTATCAATTTCAGCAACTTCCATTGCTTTCGCCATGCTCGCATCATAGCAAGTCAGGCAAGAGAATTTGCGGCCTTGCGCTTTAAATTTTCTTAAGTCACTTAGACTAATCATCCGGATATTCCTCTTATGACGACTTTCTCAAGCGGTCATGCAAAAAATTAAATATTTGCCCAATTTCCCTCATCCAATACGGTAAGCGATGGATGTTGCAATATCGGTAAATCTTTTAATAATTGTCCTTTGAGTTGTAAATTTGCCTCTAAATCAAGCAATGGCATCAGCACGAAATCACGTTCCATAACACCAATATGTGGCACGGTTAAACGCTCATGATGAATCAGTTCTTCGCCATACATGAGGAGATCCAGGTCCAAAGTCCGTTCACCCCAACGGCGCAGTCGCACTCGACCTGATTCTTGCTCAAAACGCTGCAATTCATCCAGCAATGCAAGGGGTTCCAAGTCTGTAACCAGCTGTACAGCCGCATTTAAGTAATTGGGCTGGTCTTGTGGCCCCATTGGAGGGCTTTGATACAATCTGGATGTTTTCACGGCTCCCAGCGTCGCCAGCTTCTGTACTGCCTCTGCTAAAATTTGCCGTGAATCACCCAGATTACTGCCTAGGCCGATGTAGGTTACTGTGCTCATTGTGTCGGTCCAAAAATCACCTGGCTTAAATCACGTTTGACCCGTTTGCGTTTTAAAATCGGATGGTCATAGCCAATTTCCGAGCCATTTGATGAAGTGGACTGAACGGGTCTTTCAGATTTTGTCCGGCTCTTGCGTTCACGGCGACTACGCGGTTCCGGCTCGTTCACCAAAGGTTCAATTTCAGTAATTGCAGCAACCGGTTTGGTTTCCACCACATCGTCTGTAGTTGCCTTACGGCGGCTTTTTGCACGCTGGCGGTTATATTGACTGATGGCACGTTCTTTTTCATCCGTAGACATCTGTTGATACGCATCCCACCATACACCCATGCCTTGAGTGGTATCGTCACCCGATTTCTCGCGCAGTAACAGAAAGTCAAATCCGGCACGGAAACGCGCATGGGTCGATAAAGCCTGTATTTGCTGCGGCTTCGGATTGAGTAAACGCGTTTGCATTTCCCAGACTTCACGAATAAAGGTTTCTGCAAAACGTGGAATGATGGTCCGGGTAGCCTGACGTTTTAACACATCCAAACCGGCTTGCGCTCTTGCCTCTGCTGGAACAATCCCTTTACTTAAATAAAAGTCACAACGCTCCAAGAACGGTTTCCACAGCAATACCGCATAGAAGAATGCAGGATTGATGGTCTTGCCCATTTGAATGCGCTGATCGGTATTGATCGCAGCGCGTTCGATAAAGGTGGAGATATCCGGGCTGATGTCCGCAAACAGCTGATGCCAAATACCGAAATCAATCAGCATTGGCAGCACCCGGTTCAAATGTCCCATGGTGAACAGCTTCTGTGATTCATCATATAAGCGGTGTGGAGAGATATCACGCAACAGCTGGGTCAGCTCTGGGGTAAAAATCTCTAAAATTTCAGGTGCAATACTAAAATTTAATTTTGCAGCAAAACGTAAAGTACGCAGCATACGTACCGGATCTTCTTCGAAACGTAAGGTCGGGTCACCCAACAAGCGCAAGGTTTTATTTTTTATATCATCAATAGCATGACAGAAATCCAGCACAATCCCTTGACGCGGCTGGTAATACATCGCATTAATGGAAAAATCACGACGCACAAAATCCTGTTCAATTGTGCCCCAGTTATTGTCGCGCAGAATCATGCCTGAGGCAGAAGTGACTGCTTTTTTAGGCGGGGCACGGAAAGTGGCCACCTCGACCAGTTCGCGACCGGCATAGACATGAGCAAGCTCAAAACGTCGTCCGATAATACGGCAACGTCGTCCGAATACTTCTTTGACCTGAGCCGGAGTTGCGTTGGTAACCGCATCAAAATCTTTAGGATTCAGCCCTAAAATTAAGTCACGGACGCCGCCACCGACGATATAAGCTTCATAGCCTGCCTTGGTTAAGGCATCAATAACATCTAATATGTAAGAAGGTAATTGAGCGGTTGATAAACCACATTTTGACGCGCGCAAAGTTTGCAAAAGACGCTGTCTCCTACGTCTGAACGTAAAATATCTAAGATGACGCTAATCATATCTCTAACACAATCAAAGGGCAATTTGATTATCTTAATGCATCATACTTTGTTCGATATTCTAAGCGGCTATTGCCATTCCTCTACAAGCCTAAACGGTCTTTATTCTTGCTAAATAGCGCAGGTCCAATCCCCTTGACCTGTTGCAATTCTTCAATATTTTTAAATTTTCCATTTTTTTGTCGATAGGAAATAATGGCTTCAGCTTTCTTCTGTCCTACCCCTGAAAGTTCTTGTAGCTGTTCCGCATTGGCCTGATTCAGGTTGATCTTGTTGGTCGCTGAAGTCGCAGAGTTTAAAGCAGGCCTAGCCAAATAATAATTCCGTGTTGAGACGCGCGGTATTTTTAACCGTGCATCCTGGGCCTCCTGTTCAACCTTCCATTTTAAATACTGCTGGTCAAACTGTTGAGCATAACTACTGGATACACTCAACAAAGACAGCAGACTAAAAATATAAGAAATCCCCTTCAGGATAGGTATTATTTTTTTCATTGGGAAACCTATTATTTTAATTGTTGTTTCGCTTGCTCCCACAGTTGATCCATTTCTTCTAATGATAGGGCTTCAATATTTTTATCTTGTTGCTTAGCCTGATCTTCAATGAAAGCAAAACGTGTTCTAAATTTATGAATGGTACTTAACAGTGCCATTTCACTAGAAAGTCCTAGTTTACGTCCAACATTGATCAGTGAAAATAAACAATCGCCAAATTCGTCGAATATTTCGTCGGAATTTTGCCTTTGCATGGCGTGTTGTAATTCGCCTAATTCCTCATTCAGTTTGCCATAAGCACCTGCCACATCTGGAAAGTCAAAGCCAATTTTCGCCGCATTTTTTTGAATGTCATGTGCTTGCTGAATGGCAGGACCATGTTTGATCTCATCTAAGCGTGATTGTACTTTGCCCTGCTTTTCCTGCTGTTTAATTTGCTTCCACAGTACGGATACATATTCTGCACTCAATTCGGAATATTGTTCTGCCTGAAAGACATGAGGATGACGGCGAATCAGTTTTTCGGTAATGGCATTGACCACATCATTAAAATCAAAAGCACCTTGCTCACTGTACATTTGAGCCTGAAACACCACCTGTAACAGCAAGTCACCCAGCTCATCGCGCACATCATTTGCGTTTCCTGCTCTGACTGCCGCTTCGACTTCATAGGCCTCTTCTATGGCATATCGGGTGAGGCTTTGCGGTGTTTGCTGCTGATCCCATGGACATTTCTCACGTAACTCACGCATCACTGCCAATAAATTATCCATGTTTTAAGTACTCCCCGACATGTTCAGATACAAGCATTTTCCTGCTCCATTGTAGTGATATTGAACCGCATTGCACTCAAAAATAAAGTACCTCAATCATAAAAGTGAAAAGAGAACACATACGGGCACTAGATCGGTATGGGTGAGACAATACTAGATAGGATCAGGGGAATTACGCGACTTGCTGTTAATGAGCGATCGCCTGCGCAAAAAAATGGGGAGAGAATAAATAAAATACCAGCAAAAGAGCCTGATGATCAGGCTCTTCTTTAGTGTTAAATATATTTAATGAACGGTAGCGATTTTAATCGATTTAAAATCTGCATCCCAATCAATATATTAAATATCATCAAGCACTCTTGGTTTTTCTGCAGAGCTGGTTGGCAGCTTAAATTCAATACCGGCTTTTTTAAACAGCTTAGGATATTCTACCAAAGCCAAGGTTGAGTTTTTTGCAATACCGGTAATATCACCCACTACATTTTTAGCATCAACCAATGACATTCCAGTATTGGTCAAGCTGGCTGGATTTGTGATCAAACTGGTACTCACCTGTTTTGCCCCTACCGCCAATTCACGAGCGGTTAAACTTGCAATCACAAAGTTTGTTGCAGAATCCAACAAGTGTTTCTTTTGGTCTGCATTCAATGATGCAAGTTTTGCGACTGTTGCTGCCTCATCCTTTTGAGAAGCTTCTAAAACAGCATTAGACATCGCCACAATTTCTTTTTGAATGGCTTCTTTTTCTTTCAGATCAGAAGTTATTTTCAGGCTTTTCTGTTTTGCTTTTAATTCATCCGAATCCTTTTTGCTTGCAAGCAATGAAGCTAAAGCAGTACGGCTCTGAAGAAACATCGCATTCGCGGCTTTGGCTTGAGTAAAGAAACCATTCAGATCCATATTTGACGAAGATACCCCGGTAGCCGATTCAGTGAGTGTCGAAGCCAGGCTACTAAGTGAACCAAAACCAGCATAAACACTTGATGCTCCCATTGATGCACTGATGGCTAAAACAATCGAAATTTTTTTCATACCCTATTACCCTTATTGTGAAGAATCGGCTTTTTGCACGATTTGATTTAAAATTTTTGGCAAAGCATCAAACATCTGAATGTTATACATTTCATGACGATGCTGATGAACAATGCCTTTGAGTTGAATTTCCTGCTGGAAACCATATGCACCGATTTTTTCAGCGTTCTGGTTGAATCTGCGCGCACCACTCGTCATGACCAATGTCGCATCACAACTGGATTGATCACTATTACATTTCACCGAGTTTTCTTTCACCTCGATCTTAAAGACAGGCTGCAAACATTCATCTTTTGGAAGATAGAAATTCACATCCATATTCTTTTTAAAACCGGCATTTTCGGTCATACGAATAACAGCGTCTTTTAATAAGGTTTGCCCTTTAAAACCTGCACCAGTGGCATAAAACGGTCGCTTCGACTGGCT
Source organism: Acinetobacter sp. YH01022 (assembly GCF_013420235.1). Taxonomy (NCBI): domain Bacteria; kingdom Pseudomonadati; phylum Pseudomonadota; class Gammaproteobacteria; order Moraxellales; family Moraxellaceae; genus Acinetobacter; species Acinetobacter sp. YH01022. The sequence continues at coordinate 44,512 of NZ_VOYP01000003.1, forward strand.
GGTAAAAGCGCTATAAAGCAATGGACCAAAACCGTAAAACGGAATTTCCCCCACTTGTTCGGTATGTAAGCCCAGACATAAAACCCGTGCCTGCTTGGAATCACCGATGGGTGCAGAACTGTCCAGCAAAATACTGTCACCAGAACGCACCGGCAAACGTTCATTGCTGCTAACCGGGAAGTCGAGTTGCGCGGTAACTTTCTTGCCTTGACGTTCTAATATGGTCGCTTCCCATGTAGGAATCAGGATATTGCGTCCTGCTGCCCGATCGGAGTGATAGACATGAACTTTCATGCCTCGACTTAAGCGCTCACCGGCATCATCAATGGTGATGCTTTGCCCGCTTGAACCCGAAACCTTTAAATCAGAGCGGGTGAATTGAATACCCTTCTGAAATTGTTGACCCAGTTTCAACAGCGCATTTTTCAGCACCACTTCTTTACGAGCTTCCAAAGAAAAGCCCATTCCTTCAGAAATCACGTCCTTAATTTCATCTGTTGCATGAGCTGAATAAATCACCCGACCGGAACGATCAATCATTTCGGCAAAGACTTCACTATGAAAGATCTGCTGTTGGGTCATTTTGCCAATCCGCTGCTGATAGGCAATCACAGGAATGACATTAACCCGAATAAAGAATTCTGGCAGCTCGCGCTGATTAATATCGGCACTTTGTGCCAAAGCCGTCTGCTCACTGATACTTTGTGCCATCGCACTATAACGGCGATTGACTGGTGTCAGGGTAAAAGATGCCTGCTCACCGATCGCATCCGAAAAAATTTGTTCAATCAGGTCTTTAGACTCACCTTGATAGGTCAATACATCCACCACCAAGGCTTTAGGCTTATTCATGGCCTGACGTGTATTGGTCGATACTTTGCTAAAGTGCTTGCTATTGCCTTGCATCAGCACCGGTACAGCAACAGCATAATCGCTGTCTGCATGTACCACACGAATCAGGTCACCTTCAGCAGAACTGAGTTCATCCTGTATGGCAATTCCCTGCTTAAATCCTTTATCGAGCACCAGATAGGATTTCCACTGGTCAATCACCTGCGTATCAATTTCAGTCACCTGGAACTTGGTTTTCAAGTCTTGAGTGAGTTGCTGTGTCAAGCTCAACAAGGTACTTTGAAATTTCTGTTTAATCGCTGCTTTGGTTGCTGCCGACTCAAGCTCACTGCTCAGCACTTGGATTGGCTGAGACAAGGTCGCACTGTCGCTATAAATCACTTCGCCCGACAAGACATTCGTGAGCTTCAAACTCAGGGTCACTGGCAGAAAAATTTCAGCCGTTGACTCTTTTTGAACGATATATTCACTGGCACGTAATACGTCCAAGGATGCGACATAGGTGCGGTGCTTGGTCTTTTGTGAAATGCTGTCGACAATTTGTTCGCCCAAGCTCTGCTTTAAACCTTGTACAAACAATTGCTCTGCTTGCTTACGAATCACATCATTATCAATGGCCTGGCTAAAGTCACAGACTATGGATGCACCATTGGCTTCATATTTATTCGGGTCGGCACGACACCCTTGCTCCAGGCCAAAAATCCCTTTTGAGGGATAAATCTGGATATCTGCATGTGCCACTGCCGAAAATAGCATTGGCATCGCCAGACACAGGGCTTTGAATTTTACTTGCATTGTGTACCGCCAATACACAGTGTGATGGTATTGCCCGCCTGTAAGCGTTCAGCATTTGACAGGGTTGGATTGACTTTGCGCAATGCTTTGGCCAACTCTGCACTCATCGGCTTTTCCCCTTTATAGGTCATGGTCATTTCAACCAATTTTCCATCTTGCGTACGAATATCGATATTCTCCGCACCGTCCATTTCATCCAGTGCAATATACAAGTCATCACCTAAACGGCTCGATACATTGCCAGAAATGCTTTTCACAAAAATGGTGATTTCCTTACCATACATGGAACGGTTTTTTGCATAACCCAAAATCTGCGGGCCGATTTGACTAATCGCCAGCTCGCCGAGTTTGGCTGCTACATTGGTTCGGCAGGCATCTGTCGTCGCACCAGTTGATGATTCAGTACGGGTTTGGCCACCCATTAGGGTCGAGTCATCCACTGAATAAATTTTAAAGCTCACCGCACCGTCACAAACAAACTGGCCCGTTACAGGAGAACGGCCACGGTCATAAATATACGAACTGCCAGCCATAAACCAGTCAGCTTTTTCCTTACGTGCAGCAGCCACCAGTTTATTCAGTTCAGCATCACTCGTCAGCTGCTGAATCGTCATACTACGGCCATTCAAATACTGGCTTCTGAAACGGTCAGAATCGAGTAAGCGCAGGTCATAACGAACCGCTGACTCAGCAATTGCATTCAAGGTCTGGTTATCGCGTTCGGCCTTGGTGCTTGGCGTTTGATATTCCACATATTTCACGAAACTTTGAATATCATTTTGCCGTTCAGACTGGCTATATTTTGCCGATTCACTGGCATTGTAACTGCTTGAAGATGATGATTTACCCGAATTATTGTGGCTCGCCGAGCGTGCCGAAACACCTACACCGGCACCATAATAGTTGTCATAGGCATAGCCTGATGCAGCAGATGAACGGCCTTTAGATAAATAAGAGTCTGAAGCACTGGCTTTAGCACTTTCACTGGCTTTGTAGCTGGCATTTTCGTCATAGCTGTAACTACGATCGGAAAAATAAGAGGTAAATTCTTTGACCGGCTTGGAATTATCTTTGGGAACACCAAAGTATTCATCCATGACAATCATAATCGGGCTGGTTCGGCTATTTTTTTTTGCTAGCCCCAGATCATTTAAAATAGAACGGAACTCTTGATCATCCATTTCAAGACTGACCTGGGTCAGCAATTCATTATTGCCTTGAGTTGAACTGCCACGGTTAATGAGGTAGCTGGAATCGACTTGCTTCACAATTTCATCCAGATACTGCTGAGCCTCTTGCATTGCTTGTGGACCGTTTATTTTTTTAATCATTGCAATGACAGCATCAGTTTTCGCATTCTGGAAAGCCTGGTTACGCGTAGCATTCGGATCTTTTTTGATAATCGGCGCGGTGCCTTCCCCATTCACTTTAATAATTTCTGCATTAACCGCCTGAAAACCGCCCAGACACAAAAGTGCCAATATGGTCTTTTTCATGATTTACACCCTTTTTCACTAAATTTTTCTGATTTACTAATAAAGAAATTTAGATATTTTTAACGTGATTTTTAAAATACAAAAAACATACAAATCATAACAAAAATTAAGATTAACTCCATCACTAAATTTTACTTTTTATTGATTTTTATACCATTCAATCAACAATATAATTTTATATGTAAAATTAATATCCCTTTAGACACAAATTCATTAATCTATTTTGATGGTTTATTTTGAATAAATATTTCAGCATATTTCAATCAATCTAAAACACAAAAAGAGGCATTTAAAACACCATTGTTAAAATTATTTCGTACAGCAGCTCAACAGCCCCAAATCACGGACTGCAATCCCCTGCACAGACATAGCCTGAACAGTAAATCCACGTTAGTCTGATCACAACATACGGGTCACTTAGGAAACATCTTGAGCAGGATAAATGGAGGACATCCCCCATAAAAAATGGGCAAATACTCATGAATACGCCTGAGAAACCACCTCCATCAGCAAGGGCTGGATCAAAAGAATACAGACTCCTTTCCTAACAATTGGTAAAACTTTAGCTAAAAAATAGCTGTTGGCAATATCGCAACTGGGATTAAAATTATCCCTAGAATCCTTCAACATGAATAAGGCGATAATAATGAAAATGAAAAATGCTCTTCTTATTTTAATCAGCAGCTTAAGTTTAATGGCTTGTTCGACTATGCCTTCCAATAAACAGACTCAAAATAACTCATTAAATTCGGAGCCGAATAGCAATGCCACCAAAGAGGTTTCGATTGATGGCAGCTATACGGGTGAAATTGTTGGCGATTACCAGAATTCTAAATTTTCCCAGTTAAAAATTGGTATGTCTAAAGGTCAGGTAGAAGATTTAGTTGGTGCTTCAACAGATCAAAGAAGCTATCAGACAGCGAAAGCCTGGATTCCAGTCGCAGGTGCTTTTTCCAAGGATCAATTTCGGATTGAAACCTACTATAAAGAGGCTGGACGCTTAATCTACGCCAATAATGGAACCAAATTATATCGAATCGAAGTGGACCAAAGCGAAGATGGCCTTCAATAATCCGTGGATCTTTTCACACACTCGCTAAACATTCATCACTATCGATCATTGAAATAAAAATGCCTGTTTTGATTTTAAAACAGGCGATACAGGTCACTGTTTTTTATCCTATCGATTTTTATTGATCTGTGTTTATCCAGATGAATCTTGGACTTTAAAGCTGTTATGACCTTATAGGGGCATGAATAAGAACCACATATTTTAAGATGACAAAATTATTTTTATTTCAGGAAAGCTAAACCCCTTACAGGAGGCTTCTGAACGCCAGGCAACCGTAAGCATGACATGCCCCAAATGAAAGTTTTGATAAGCAAATGTTCCAATTAAAGGATGACTACACAATCCGCCATTATGTACTGGATGAACAAAAGTATTTAACTCATTTAAATTTAAGCGCACGCCCAGTCCGGCAGCTTTCAATACTGCTTCTTTGGTGGTCCAGACTTTAAACCAATATTCTGACTCATGTTGCAATTCGTTCCAGTATTTTAATTCATCAGGATGAAATGCATGATTCGCCAATGCTTCAAATCTAACCTTGCGATCTAGATCTTCAATATCCACCCCGATATCAGGCATAGTATGACTGGTGGCTAAAGCATAATTTTTTTGGCTATGACTATGATTAAAATAAAATTCAGGAAAATTAATCAAATATGGTTTTCCATATTCAGTAGTCGTCAACTGCTCATGTTGAATTGTGACCTGCAATTGCTCGGAAAGTAATTGATTACGAAAGTGATGGATTTGCTGTTTTTGCAACTGGATTTTGCTCTTGCGATCAAGTGCATGATCCACATGAACGATCTGCTCCAGTGCATTTACTTCTACCCTTATCCGTCTGCTCACCAAGATCACCTGTCAAAAATAGAAGTATATTTTAAAAGAAAAAAGCCCAAAGATCACTTTGGGCTTTTTGAATACTATTTAAAGCTGGTCTTTAACCACGTTTAAATTTCTTCTCGGCTTTCTTAAACTTCTGAACATAACGACGCTTACGTGCTGCCGTGCGCTCATCAATTTGTGACTTACGCCCTTCAAACGGGTTTTCAGACGTTCTAAATTCGATTTTTACTGGCGTGCCTTCAAGCTTATACACTTTACGGAATACGTTTTCCAAATAACGACGGTAGTCTGCAGGGGTTTTATCCACCTTGTTACCATGAATGACAATCGTTGGTGGATTTTGACCACCAATATGGGCATAACGCATTTTAATACGACGACCTTGTACCATCGGTGGATGGTGCGCATCGGTTGCATCATTCAAAATTTGCGTGATTTTTGCCGGAGATACTTTCAAGTGTGAAGAATCATAGGCACGGTGAATTGACGGATAGAGATCACCTACCCCTGTACCATGTAGTGCAGAGATTAAGTGAATCTTCGCCCAAGGAATAAAGTCAAAGCGACGATCAACATCCAGCTTGCATTGCTTACGATCATACTCAGACATGTTGTCCCATTTGTTGATCGCGATCACCATGGCACGTCCCGCTTCAAGTGCATAGCCAATCAAGTGCAAGTCTTGCTCAACAATCCCGTCACGTGCATCAACCACAATCACCACAACATGAGCATCTTTCATCGCTTGTAAAGTTTTCACGATTGAGAATTTCTCGATCATTTCATCCACTTTACCTTTACGACGTACACCAGCAGTGTCAATCAAGGTGTATTTACGGCCATCACGTTCAAATGGAATATATACTGAATCGCGGGTGGTACCTGGTTGGTCAAATGCTACAACACGGTCTTCACCCAGCAGACGATTGACCAATGTCGATTTACCCACATTGGGACGACCAATAATCGCTAAACGTAAACCAGTGTCTTTATCGTGCTGATCTGGGTTTTCATCTTCAGGAACATCAGCAAGCACATCTTCAAGCATTTGCTGTACGCCACGACCATGGCTGGCAGCAACTTGTAATGGTTCACCCATCCCCAGTTTGTAGAATTCAACTAGTGCGGCTTCAGCATGTACGCCATCTACTTTGTTGGCAACAAGGAATACTTTTTTGCCGAGGGTACGCAGGTCACGTGCAATCTGCTCATCAGATGCCAGTAATCCGGCACGTGCGTCTACCACAAAGATGATCATGTCGGCTTCATGAATGGCTGTTTTGGACTGTTCAGCCATGTAGGAGTCGATTCCACCTTCAGTTTCGCCAATACCGCCAGTATCGACAACGATGAATGATTTATTTTGATATGTCGCATCGCCATACTTGCGGTCACGGGTCAGACCGGCAAAGTCAGCAACAAGCGCATCACGGCTCTTGGTGATCTGGTTAAACAACGTTGATTTTCCGACGTTCGGACGACCAATGAGCGCAATTACGGGTTTCATAGATTAACCTTTATTCAAGATCAGCCAGTAGGTCTGGTCTGAACAATCAGAAACAATAGAAGAAATAATTAGCCAAAAATAAATAAAACACGGGGCATTGAATACTCAATCCCCCGTGTAAAAAAATACGGTTAGCTTAGTTTAACATAAGGCTGAAAAAAATTAACGGTTCTGCCAGATGCTTAAAGCACCCTTACGGGTCGCCACATAAAGTTGGTTATCAATCACACGCAGGGTACGCACTTCACCACTGGTCTTTGAACGACCAATCAGCTGGCCTGTAGCCGGATCAATGAGATGCAATACGCCATCCAGATCACCCACCACCAGATCCTGACCTAGAATTACCGGGTTGCTGAGCTGGCGATTCAGTAAACTGTCATTTTGCCATAATTGTTCACCGGTGGTCAGTGAATAAGCGGTAATTTTTCCATCGGCTTGAGCCACATAAACAGTGTTATTAAAGACTTCCGGACGTTGGATACTGCTGGCATCTTCGCTCCACACCACTTGTTGGCTCGCCAGATCCATCACCGTTACCTGGCCCTGGTAGCTGGTTGTTACTAGGAATTGTCCAGCCACAACAGGATCGCCATCCAGATCATTCAGACGCTGAATATCCGAACGTCCATCACTGACAGCAACACGACGCTGCATACGCGGCACACCGCTAATAATATCCAGCGCATAAATATAGGCATTGGATGAAGCAATCAGTACAGTACGCGGATCAAGCGCAACCGGTGTCGCAACACCACGCAAGCTAAACTGTACATTCGGCAGATTATAAGTCCAGACTTGCTGACCAGTAGCCAGATCATGCGCATAGACCGTGTCATCATTGCTAACCGTAATGACACGACCGGACTGAATAAGTGATGCAGATAAAATGGCACCCGATAGCTGGGCTGTCCACTTTTGCTCACCTGTAGCCTGATCCAGAGCAAACAGTTGACCTTTTTTATTACCGACCACCACCAGGCCTTCGGCTGCTTCTATACCCGAGCTTAAGCCCAGCTTAGACACCTTTTTCTGCCACAAGCGTTGTTTGCCCTGATAGGCAGTCACTTCACCATTTGGATCGACAGCAAAAATCACGCCGTTATCGGCATCCAAGCGTAAACGTAACGGGTCTGCTTTACTGGTCGAAGAAACACTTTGAGAAAATACAGGAACAAGAGTCTTTGCTTGCACCAATTTAGGCAATGGATTCGGTTTAACCTCTTCTACCTTGATTTTATTGGTAGAACAACCAGCAAGTGCAAATGTTAAAATTGTTAGTGCAAACGGTATTTTGTATTTTCTATCCATTACGACTCATCCACTTGTGTTTCTAAAATTGGGCGTTCAACATCAGGATCATCAACTAAAACGCCAACACTTTCGAGTTTAATTTGTAAAATTTGACGTTCTTGCTTACGTTCAAGCAACGCATCCCATGCGCTCATATACGATTTTTTAGCATTTTCGATATCATTTTTAGCCACATAGACATCACCGCGTGCTTCATCAGCAGTTGCCTTAAAGGCAGGATCGGTCACTGCAGCCAATGTTTTAATGGCATCGTCATATTTTTTTTGTGCCAACTGGGCATAAGCCAAACGCAGCTTAACCACCTGTACCAGACCGACATCATCCAGTTTGGAATTTTCAACTTTTTTCAAGGCACGTTCTGCATGTGCATAATCAGCTTTGTCATAAGCCAGTTTAGCCATTAACAATTGAGTTTGAATGGCCTGTACAGAATCCGGAGCTTCTTTAACAATCTTGTCCGCAGTTGCAGATAAGGCATTAAATGCATTGGCATCGCCTGAGACACTTTTTGCATCGTCCATCAACTGTTGAACCTTGGCTGTTTCCATTTGTGATTCAGCCAGGTTCTTCTTCTGCCAATATTCCCAGCCGAAAAAGGCAATCAACGCAATTAAAATTCCGCTCATCATGGCAGAACCATATTTTTTAGCGAAAGATTTTAAGCTATCAAGTTGTTCTGCATCACTCAATGCGTTCATGGGATTACCTTTTCCTTATGTTATTCGGCTTATTTTGAAGAAAATTTTTCAATGATAAATGGCACAAAGTCAGTCACTGCAATTTCAGTCTGTTCTGCTGTTGCCAGTTCTTTGACCAGAATGTGCTGCACTTCAGCTTCACGCCCACCAAAGATTAAAGCATAAACAGCACCCGCCTGATCGGCTTTTTTCATCTGACTCTTCATTGAACCTTGTGAACCGGTTTTTAAACGGATACGGCTATTGGCTGCTTCAAGCTGGTCACGGATCTGTTCAGCAAGCACCAAGGCTTGACCTTGAGTTGCAGGGTCTGAAACCAGGAACATTTCACAGTCACGGACTGGCGTATTGTCTTCCACCTGTTCAAGTAGCAGCAACAAACGCTCCATACCCATGGCAAAGCCCACCGCAGGCACCGACTGATCAGGCTTGCCTTTAAGCTGACCAACCAGACCATCATAACGACCACCGGCACATACGGTACCTTGTGAACCCAAATGCGTGGTGGTCCATTCAAAGACTGTTTTGTTGTAGTAGTCCAGACCACGTACCAACTTCTGGTTAATAACAAAGCTTACGCCAGCATCAGTCAAATATTGCTGAAGCTGAGCAAAATGCGCCAAGGTTTCTTCACCCATGAAATCATGCAGCTTAGGCGCATTTTCCAGAATCGACTGTGTCTTCGCATCTTTAGAATCAAGAATACGGAGCGGATTCGTGGTTAAACGGCGCTGAGAATCTTCATCCAGATCGGCTTTATGCGATTCCAGGAATTCAACCAGTGCTGCACGGTATGCTGCACGCTCATCCGACTCACCTAAGGTGTTGAGTTCAAGTTTAACTTTGTCCGCAACACCCATACGTTTCCACAAACGTGCCGTCATCAGAATCAGTTCTGCATCTTGGTCGGGTGTTGCCACGCCAAAAGTTTCCACACCAAACTGGTGGAACTGGCGATAACGGCCTTTTTGCGGTTTTTCATAACGGAACATTGGCCCGATATACCACACACGCGGAGTTGCACCGCGAAGCAAGTTATGCTCAAGCATGGCACGTACACAGCCTGCAGTTCCTTCTGGACGCAGCGTCAAAGACTCAGGTGGATTACCTTTGTCCAGAAAAGTGTACATTTCTTTTTCGACGATATCGGTTGCATCACCAATTGAACGCTTGAACAGATTGGTCTGCTCAACCATCGGCAAACGGATTTGCTGGTAACCATAAGCATCCATAAGTGATGCTAAATGTTGTTCAAGACATCTCCACGCGGGGGTTTGCGTTGGAAGAATGTCATTAAAACCTTTGATTGCGACAATTGAACTCATGATCTACTCAGAAAAACCTGTGCGAATAATCTCTTTAGATTTAGCTTCTTCAAGCTCGGAAACACGTTGACGAACCATAGATTCGATTTCATCAACCAATTGATTGGTATCGATTAAATGGCTTTTCTCGCCATTACGATACACCAGTGAACGCGGACTTGCACCTACTACGCCAATATCGGCTTCTTTGGCTTCACCCGGACCATTCACTTTACAGCCAATCACGGATACATCCATTGGAGTACGAATATCTTCCAGACGTTCTTCCAGTGCCTGCATCACTTTAATCACGTTAAATTCTTGGCGTGAACAGCTTGGGCAGGCAATGAAGTTAATGCCGTTGGAACGAAGACCCAGTGATTTTAAAATATCAAAACCGATCTTGATTTCTTCTTCAGGCTCGGCCGCCAGTGAAATACGCATGGTATCGCCAATGCCTTCCATCAGTAGACCACCTAAAGCGATCGCCGACTTCACTGAACCGGTACGGTAGATACCGGCTTCGGTCACACCTAAATGCAGTGGATTATCAATTTGTTGAGATAAAAGACGATATGCATCCATAGTCAGGAATACGTTCGAAGCTTTCACCGACACTTTAAACTCATGGAAGTCTAAGCGGTCTAAAATATCGATATGACGCATGGCCGATTCAAGCAATGCCTGACCAGTTGGTTCGCCATATTTTTTCTGGATATCTTTTTCCAGTGAACCGGCATTCACCCCGATCCGCATAGAAATGTCATGATGTTTCGCCGCAGCCACCACTTCACGAATTTTTGCTTCCGAGCCAATATTGCCCGGATTAATCCGTAAACAGTCTGCACCCGCATCCGCCACCGCTAAAGCAATTTTATAGTCGAAGTGAATGTCAGCCACCAGCGGAACATTCACCTGCTTGCGAATTTCACCGAATGCGGCCGCTGCTTCCATACTGGGTACGGAAACACGCATGATATCGGCACCGGCATCTACACAACGCTGAATTTGTGCAACAGTTGCAGCAACATCACAGGTTTCGGTATTGGTCATACTCTGGATGCTGATCGGGGCATCACCACCTACATACACAGAACCGACACGAATTTTACGAGTGGGACGGCGCTTAATCGGATTTTCAATCATTGCTATCGCTCTATTCTTGACTCATTAACGTGACAAACGGAAATCTGCTTTTCCGTTGACGGTATAAGGTGACAATGCAATATTTTCATTGTTTAACTTCAACGTTACCGATGCTGCATCATCCAGACGAATCTGGAAAGGGGTTTCACCATTCAGCTTCAAGGTAGATGCCTGACGGCCTGTTGCCAACACTTTACCCGTTGAATCTACAATATGCACAGAAGTTGGCTGGCTAAACTCTAACTCAAGCTGGTCGCCCGAAACTACAGTCGAGTTATCCAGATTCAGCACCTGCACATCGGATTCGGCAGGTGCTGCTTCAGGGCTCTGGGCATCTTTGCTGGATGACCAGTTTTGTATCCCCATCACAACAGCAGCGATGACAATCAGTGCCACCAAAGCAAGCAGAATACGTTTTAACCATTTCTTGTTACGATCACGATTAGAACCCGGTAGCTTACCCATGATTTTAATTGGTGAATTGTTTAAGGCATGATTGGGCAACAATCCTGTATCATTTTGATAAATTTCATCAAAACGTTGAATGATAGAACTTGCATCCACCTTCAGGTACTTCGCATAGGTACGATAATAACCCTTAATAAAGGTAGCTTCCGGCAAAGACTTATAATCATCTTGTTCTAAAGCAGTCAAAGTCTTTATAGGGATATTTAAATCTTTGACCACTTCACTTAATTCACGCTTTTGTGCAATTCGAACTTGACGTAAGTACTCGCCTGGACGCTGAACATTTCCTAACGCAGTGGGTACTACGCTTGAACCATTCGATTGCGGTGAATTAGGATTTACTTCCATACGGCCTCAGTACTGTACTGTAATTGCAGATAACGTTGGTATTCCGGACTCTCGGGAAAAAGCGCGCGCAACTGATTGACAAGCACCTGCGTTCCCATTGGGTCGCTATTTGCCCGCGCAATTCGGATACCAATCCAAAGCGCACGCGCACCTTGATTCTTTTGACCAACACTGCGCACAAACTGTTCATACAATTGTGTTGCAGCGGCGGTCTGCTGTTTGAGATAAAAAATTTCTGACAACTCTAACATTGAAACATAAGAGTCACGATTTACTTGCAGAGCCTGTTTGAATGTTTTTTCAGCATTCACCATATCGCCTTGCTTTAAATAAATCCGTCCCGCATTTTCCAATGCTCTGTAGCGTTGTTCATAGCCCAACGTAGTTCCGGCCACATTGAGTTGTTCAAGCGCGTCATTATAACGCTCAATTTGATACAAATAAGTACCGTAGTTGTTACGCGCTTGTGCATTTTTCGGATCAGCAGAAATTGCGCGCTTAAAATAGCTCTCTGCTTTGTCCATGCTGATTTTACTGCCCTCTTGTTGCAGTAAAACCCCCATCATCATATTTGCTGTTGAATCACGTGAATCTACTTCCAGTGCCTGATCCAGAGTACGTTTTGCTGAATCCAGATCACCAGACTTAATATATTCTGCCGCCAATTGAGTGCGAACTTTCACTGCCTTCTCAGGATCTTTTTTCCCGATTGTTGCTGGTGCTTGGCACCCGGCAACAAAAATCGCGGACATACAAATTGTTGTAATAAAAGCTAATTTATATGTGGGCTTTCTCAATTGACATCCCCTTTATTATCCTTGAGTGCGCAGAATCTCATTCTGCTGCGCCACTTTCTTTTTCCACTGTTCCGCACGACGGGTACGGTCAGCAACTTGTCCAACTAACTGTCCACACGCGGCATCAATATCATCACCACGCGTCTGACGAATCGTACACACAAAACCGGCATCAGACAAAGTTTTTTGGAAAGAAATAATCCGGTTACGGCTGGAACGCCCATAGGGTGCATGCGGGAACGGATTAAATGGAATCAGGTTAATTTTACTTGGCAAGTTCTTTAACAGCTTAATCATTTGCTGTGCATGTTCAGGATGGTCATTCACGCCATCCAGCATCACATATTCAATGGTCACGTGCTTACGTGAGCTTTCATTGCCATCTTTGCCAATATAGCGCTGACAAGCCGCAATCAACTGCTCTAAAGGATATTTTTTATTGATCGGCACCAGCTCGTTACGCAGCTCATCATTGGTGGCATGCAATGAAATCGCCAAGGCGACATCAATATCTTGCGCCAACTGGTCAATTTTTGGCACCACGCCCGAAGTCGACAAGGTCACACGGCGTTTAGACATGCCATATGCAAAATCATCGAGCATGATACGCATTGAATTCAGCACGGCATCGTAGTTCAACAATGGCTCACCCATGCCCATCATCACCACATTGGTCACAGAACGCTCACGCTCTGCCACAGGCACATCTTCCATATAGGAATAATTTGCCATCCACAGCTGACCGATAATTTCAGCCTGGCTTAAATCACGCTGGAAACCCTGTTTGCCCGTAGAACAAAATGAACAGTCCAGTGCACAGCCGACCTGTGAAGAAATACACAGGGTTTTACGAGAACCGGTTTTGTCTTCTGCCGGAATCAGCACGGTTTCAACCAGAGAACCATCACCATCACCGACACGGAACACCCACTTACGGGTACCATCTTTGGAATAGTTTTTATGCACCACTTCCGGGGCTTTAATTTCACAAATCTTTTCTAATTTTTCACGCAGTTTGCCGGAAATATTGGTCATTTCAGCAAAGTCGGTCACGAAGAATTGGTGAATCCATTTCATCACCTGCCCGGCACGAAATTTCTTCTCACCCATATCTTCGAAGAATTTTTCCATTTGCGGACGTGACATGCCAAGTAAGTTCACTTTTTCCACAGAATTTTGCTGCGTCGGAGCGGATGGAGATGGTTGCTGTGCATCAGAAATTGCTGATGTAGCGACTACTTCAGTACTCATGTGTATTACCTAAACCATGCCTAAAGATGAAAGGAGAAGCTCAATATCTGAGCAGAGGATTATTCAGAGAATAAAAAAACCAGATAAGTATAATAACACTTATCTGGCTTGAATACTGCGTATTAACGAGTACGTGGAGCAATCTCAGTTTGCGCGAAGAAATAGTTAATTTCGCGGTCAGCAGATGCTACAGAGTCAGAACCGTGAGCAGCATTTTCGTCGATGCTTACAGCAAAGTCTGCACGGATAGTACCAGGAGCAGCTTCTTTAGGGTTAGTTGCGCCAAGGATTTCACGGTGAGCAAGAACTGCGTTTTCGCCTTCAAGAACTGAAACTACAACTGGACCAGAAGTCATGAACGCAACTAAATCACCAAAGAAACCACGTTCTTTGTGCTCAGCATAGAAGCCTTCAGCTTCAGCTTGAGTCAAGTGTTTCATTTTAGTTGCAACGATTTGAAGACCAGCTTTTTCGAAACGAGCAAAGATGTCGCCGATGTGGTTTTTAGCAACTGCGTCTGGTTTAACGATAGATAAAGTACGTTCAATAGCCATTGATTGGCTCCTTAAATCAATTGTTGACATGAAAATTTGCCGCATTATACCGAATAATGGGCTTTTTTCTGCTTTTGATATGTAAAAAAATTGCTTTTTTCGATGTAGCGCTTAACGCACTTCATCAATCCAAGCCATTTGAATTCCTTCCAGCAAACCTTCAGTCGATTTGGTTGGGTCATCATTAAAGTCTGGTAATGCACATACCCAAGCGTGTAAATCGGTAAAACGAATCCATTGCGGATCTACATCTGGATGTGCTTCAGAAAGCTCAATCGCAATATCAATAGTATCTGTCCAACGCAAACCCATGGCTATTCCTAATATGTTCAAATCAGTGGCAATACTTTAGCAAATTTTGGAAAAATCGCGTGATTTTCCTGATTGATCAGCTGCATTTTTACAACATGATATTAAAAAAAGGCGCACTCTCAATAATGCCACCAGCAATCACGACACCAATCAATGCGCCTACCAGCACGTCACTCGGATAATGTAGCCCCAATACCATCCGTGATATCGCCACCAGAATGGTAAAAGGTAACATCAGAATCAATAGCATGGGCTGAATATAACCCATGACCGTACTGGCCATGACAGCATGCAGGGTATGACCAGAAGGAAAACTGAAATGGTCGAGCGGCGGTTCTTGCAATCGAATCACCTGATGTACTTGATAAGGTCGAGGACGTACCGTTTTTTGTTTTAAGATTTTATAAATTACGGTACCTACCGATCCGCTAACCAGTAGATATAACACTTGTACAATATAAAATACCCCTTCCAGCACCCATAGACTGGCGAGCATAATGAACCAGAACAAACCATTGCCAAAACGGCTGATTATTTTAAAAAAGTGGGCTACCGTATGTGAATGTGAAAAATTATTCAAATACAAGCACCCTTTTAAATCCAGATCCAACATCGTTATTTTTGCTTTTTTTAAATCCATGATGATGCTCCTTTAAGCTGTCGCTTAAAATTTAGGATGTCATTGCTGTCTCCATCGCTACCGTATACAGTGCTTGCTCAAATTGTTGCACTGGATATTGCCAACCTATATGTTGCACGGCCTTTCGAGCTTCCAGTCCCATATGTTTCAATTGCTGATTGCTCGGCAACTGATACATTGACTGCATAAAACCTGTCTTATCACCCAAAGAACTCAGCCAACCTGTCAAGCCGTGTTTAATATGCAAATGTGCACAGGCATAATTATAGGCAATCACTGGCAAACCGCTTGCCATGGCCTCCAGCACCACATTGCCAAAGGTTTCAACCTGACTGGCAAATACAAAAACATTTGCACTTGCATAAGCTTGGGCAAGTTTCTGACCTGATAAATTTCCTGTAAAAATGACATCATGTCCTTGGCATAATGTTTCGAGACGACCACGCTCCGGACCATCACCCACAATCACCAGTTTGATATCCGGGTTATTTTTCTTCATGGAGAGATAGGCTTGAACCAGAACATCTATTTCCTTTTCAGGTGACAACCGTCCCACATAAAGCATGACCTGAGTACTCGGTGTTGCCTGCCATTGCTGACGTAAAACGCTGGAGTAATGTTGGGGTGAAAAATGCGTAACATCCACGCCACGCCCCACCACAACAAAAGGACAACAAATGCCAAATTCTCTTAAAATATATTCAGTATCTTTACTGGGAATACAGGTCAGTTGTGTATTGTTATGAAACCAACGTAAATAACGCTGAATGGGCTTAATTAAAAAGGCTAAATCGAAATAGCGACTAAATTCTTGAAAAGGTGAATGGAAGGCACTTGAAACAGGTATGCCCTTTGTCTTCGCTGCCTGCAAAACGCTTAATCCCAATGGTCCTTCTGTAACAATATGCACAACATTTGGTGCAAACTGATCCAATGCCTGAGAAACTTTTAAAAATTGTGGCCAGCCAAATTGCAAGCTTGGATATTGAGGAATAGCCTGAGCTTTGACTAAACACTGCTGATTTGGCAAAAATTGATCACACAGCTGCTTTTGTTCCGGCCGAATCAGTAAAATTTTATGGCCCTGTTTCTGCAAACCCTTGCAGAGTTGCAATAGAGACAGTGCCACGCCATTAATTTCTGGAGACCAGGTTTCTGTCACAATGGCAATTTTCAGCCGTGGGCGAATTAACCCAGTGAGTATCGCGACATCATCAAAAATGCGGTCTTGCTTATTTTTTTTAAAATAAAATTGGAAATTTTCTGGAAAATTTTGTTGTCTTAGCAGGTTGCTCGCATACAAATTTGCCATACAGCACCTATATCGTTATTTTAGATTTAGCTTAGATGTTAATTCTTTCAGTTTGATGATTCTTAGATGACTGTTTATTGAAACGTTGTATAATGCTAACAGCCAATAAAAACACGCTCCTCTTCCAAAGCTAGCTATTTTAAACAGCTCTTTTCAGTTTTACGTTTACGTTCAATTACAGACCAGTCCTTCACTGGCATACAAAATAATTAAAATAATAGGTTTACGTATATTACATCGCTATATATGCCAACTGGCGTACGTATAGAAGGCTGTTCTTCCAATCGTACCGCAATGACATATTTACTATCTTTTGAATTTCCCGACTGGGAAAGAGGCACATTCCACTGATTTCTCACAGGACCCGAAATATTCATTCGGGTTTTCAAGCGGTAAGTACCATTTGATACATAACTCGAACCATCCGAGCTACGCAAATTTTGACTGCTAAATTTAATTGCATAGGACTGGTCACAAAAGACTTTAAAGGAAGTTGCAGCAAAACTATGATAATAATCTGCCAAATGCATGACCGGTTCGGATATAGCATTTAAATAGCATTGCCCCGCATAAGCGAAAGCACAATTTGCATAGAGTAAAATGACCATGATAATTTTTTTCATTGTAATACCCTCTCTAGCGACAAATAACATCCATAACTGACTGCTCTAGCGCTTTTTGGTTCTGATTTGACACCTCAAAAGTACCCTGACATGTCTCGCCACCCTTGGCTTTCGCTAAAAACCGATATTTATTCGGTTTTAATCCATATAAATACACCCTACCCTGGGCATCCACAGGGAAATACTGGCTCTCTTCACCATTGATATATACTTCGCTTGTACGAGGCATCTGTTGATTATTTTGATCCAATAAACGCAAAATGACTTGTTGGGTATGATATACAGGAAAATCTAGAATATAGCCCCGTTGATTTAAGCCAATCATTTTTTGGCTCGAATAATCAAATGCATCTTCAATTGCTAACTGATTTTGGTCAAACGAAATATCATAGGGCACATAAGGAATAATATTATGTACAAATAAATAGCCATTTTTATTGGTACTTCCTACAGGAGATAATGACCTTGCAACATCAATCTCTGGAGAATCCTGAACTTTAACTAAAGCGAATGCATTATCAACAGATTTTGTTAATGCTACTTTTCCACCCAACCAGACAATAGCCCCGCGATAAATCACCTGATTATTTTCATATTCATCAGATTGGTCCAATTGAACACGTAAATCACCTACATTTGATTTTAATAAACCCGCAGCTTGATAAGCTAAATTTCCACGACGCTGATTTGCCCCCAAAACATAATCAAACCCAGTTTGTGCTGGAGATGCTTTGACAAATTGCACCCTTGTTTCATTATCTGTTGAATGCGAGAAGTAAGCATTCTTGTTATTACCTAAGCTATAGTTTAAAGATAAATATGCACCAGAATTTTTATCACCAGCAAACTCTTTAAAGCCTGAAATACTAAATGAAAGATTTGAACGCAGCATTTTAGAAATACTTAGATTTAATATACGGCTATCTGAAATATTAAAATTATCATTTTCATAATAAATTCGTTCTAAATAATTTAAATTAAAATTATTTATTATTGGCAAATCATACATACTGAAATAAAAAATATAATCATATTTTGGAATAAGTACTTCATTGCTATAGCCCAAAGTTTTATAATTATCAGTGGAATACTGCCCACTAAAACCCAAGTAAATATTATTTACAGTACGACTAATCGAGCCACCTACCGAATAGCCAGATCCATCATTACTATCACTTCCTGCAATAAAAGCGTCTAATAATGCATATTTACTAATCGCTTGAGTCCATAATAAACCCAGATTCTTTACTTCTTCACTATATGTAGCATTAAACCCAAGGGTAGTTAAATTACTTATACCCCGCCTAAAATAGATATTAGAAAAAAATTCCCTATAATCATTACTTTGAAGATCATAGTTATATCTAATCTTACCTAAAGAAATATTATATTCATTTAACCCAGGTTTAAGCAGTTTATTATTAATATATACAGGAAAACTCTGGACTGTTTTATTACCCAAAATATCTTCTACCACTACCTGAGCATCTCCAGATTGTTGAATCAATGCACCAGGCTGTAAAGTATAATTCCCCGGAGTAATTCTTTGTTGAGAAATACTAACCCCATTAATATATAAATCCACAGTTGAGGGTAAAACAGCGCTTCCTTTTAAAGTCGGCATATTCCAATAAATATAGTCAGGCCGATCTGTAAAATTTGTTCCAAAACTTAAACCACCATAACGTACTGAATTAACGAAGGGGTTGGAAATAGTAGTGGTATCACCCACGGTTAAACTTAAAAACTTATCAGGAAAATCTAGATCAAAAGCGGACCTTAGACGAACTATTTTTTCTTGTTTTACCTCTTCTGGTGCCAGAGCCTGTTCATTCTCAGTTAAATTTCGTATAAGCGTAGAATTTTGAAATAACCAATAATCTTTAAACACCCCTAATTCTGCTAATGAATTAAATTGGTCATCCTGTGAAGTCTGCTCATAAAAAAGATCATAATTTAAAAAAGCACCCAAAGCTGCCCTATTAGGCATAATCAATTTTTCTTGATCTATTTCTTTAGCTTGAAAATACTCTGCGGGTACTGTTAGTTTTACTGACTGTACATGTGTATCTATTTCAGCAAGAGCTGGGTTCAGTGAAACCAAGCAAAACTCTTTTTTTATGGGATGGACAGGAAAATAATCTCCTTTCAACTCTAAAGCATTTAAAGATTGGCACTCTATATATATTTTTTTATCTTCTTCAAATACTAATGTTTCTATATTTTTATCTATACCATTTAACCAGACGTTACTAAAAAAAACATTGTTCTCCTCTGCATTTACCCGCTGAATAGGTAGGACTATATTTAAAAATATACATGGCAAAAACAATATGATTTTTTGCATAACCCCTCACCCTGACAAATTAAATTCCATCGGCAATTCACTTCTATCTGTTTCAATAATTAATTTATATTTATTGAAATTCCCCAACTTAATCTCACCAAAATTAAATTTTTGTTGCTGATTATTAAGTAAATATTTCATATCTGTAGTGACTGCAACTTCTTTTTTCTTGTCATCTAGAATGGTTATTTTTTTAATTTGAACATGTGTATTGGTATTATTTTTCACATTTAATGAAAGCTGTGATCCATTATATACCGGGTTAAAATTTAGCTTCACTTTTTCTTGTACCCCTACGAATAGTGGGACAGAAATATTAAACAGGAAATTAACTTTTGACTCTTTTACAGTAGGTGCAATTTCATTAAAAATGATTCGCCAAGTTTCTTCTTTTTTTGGGGCTTGCATTTGAGTAAACCCTACCCGAACAATCTGCTTACTATTGGGTTGTAATACAAAGTTTTTAGGATTAATCACTACGGAATTATCAGGCTCTAAAACATCTTCCCCTTCTGCATTTTGTCCCCATTTAACGGCAGAAACTTCAAATATTTTAGCTTGATCAGATTCACTATAATCTAATGTAACGGTAGCACTACGCTGTTTTTTAACATCCGATATATATAGTTGGATAGGCGTAATTTTTAGTCCTGCATAAATTGTCTGTGAACATGCCAACACAATAGAAATAGCGAACATCGAAAATAACTTATTCATTTTCCCCTACCTATTATTTTTTATTTTTAAATTTTGATCTTTTTATAGTGAAGTTGGCATCACTATAAAGTGATACCAACTTTTTTTATTTCTAATTAAAAATTAGAATGAAACAGCAATTCGCAATTCTTCAGTATAAGTACCTACTGGTTTAGATACACCAACTTGTGGACTTACAACAGTAACATCATAAGGCGTCCACCCTCCTGGCGTAAATGGTTGACCTGCTGTTGTCGCATTCAAAGGAATAGTGGTTGTACCATTACGTTTGGTGGTAATTGTAACAGGAATTTCATTAGCACCCATTTTAAGTTTAGAACCATTTGCAGTTGTTAAACCAATCTTAAACTGTGCATTTGCCCCAACACGGAAACTGCCCTGTGCAGTATCGCCACCCACTTTATCTTGTAAAGTCAAAGTAGGAGTAAGTACTTGTAGTTCACAATGCGGTTCAACTTTAAGTTTAATATCAATTTTACCACTACAATCTACATCACAACCTGAAGGTGGTGGTGGAGTTGGTATCCCTCTTGCCAAATCATCTTCTGCATACACGCCTGTTGCACAAACGCCAAGTACTAATGCCGCTAATGCAGCTTGGGTCATTTTATTCATGATTTTCTCCATTTCTTTTTTTAAAAGAATATGTGTGTATAGTTATTTTAACGATTACGATGTAACTCTTTTTATTATGAGTAAGGTTACGTAACCGTTGACCTATCTTATTATCTTTAATTTTAAAAAATGCAAAAATGGTATTATTCACAATACATCAATTTAATGTTTGTTTTTTATTTGCTTTACAACTTTAATTCTATATTTATAATAAGGTTACGATACAAAATAAATTGATACAATTTAGAAATGTTTCCAATTATGTCAAATAAAAAAACAATAAAATAATCTTCAAAACACATAAAAACAACTAAATCACTAATTTTATTATTATTTTTAAAATTATCTCAACTTACACTAGTTTAAAATAAAGTTACATAATTTACAAAAGTTTGTAAATTACAGCTTATTATTTAAAAAATATGTGATTTTATCGATAATTTTACTTTATTTTTCAAACATTAATACTGTTCTTTAGGCACAATAAATTTAATTCCAAATTCCATCAAAAAAAAATAAATTCATTTAGAAAATAACCACTTAAACAAAAATAAAACTTATATAAATTATTTTTATAAAAAAGAGAAGGCGAAAAAATTATTTTTAGTCTTGTTTTTATTTAATACCAATGTTTTCTCAACCGTAATGTATCTGACTTTATTTAATACAACATGTAATATTTTATGGTTATAAAAATTTGACATATAACCATTTAGTAAAAAATATTATTCATATAAATATTTAAGGAATTTATAAGATAAACATTCATCCAATTAAATATTTTTCTTTTAATAATAATTAATGCAAATTCATTTTTTATTTATATTTTTTAAAAAAATATTTTATAAAATATTTTTCAATTATTTTCTACCCGATTTAATAAGCCATCTTTTACTTGATAGACCTGCCCATAACCGAAATCAATTTGTTGTTTTTCTCCCTGAACAGCTGGAAATCCAGTAATATTTTCTAATTGGGGGGAGCGTTGAAATTGATGGGTTTTAGGGTTATACATCCAGTAGATAAAGCGCTTATCTTCAATTTTTCGTTCATTGGAAGTATCTGAAAGCACGATGTCATAATAGCCATCAAGATTAATATCCATATAGCCAATACTCTTGGGATAAGCAGTAAACCCTGACAAACTTTGAACGACTGTATTGGTCGTTTTATTCCATACATCCACTTGTTTTAAGGCTCTTCCATAAGGCTGTTGGAGATTTTCAAGACCATAAAATTTAAATATGAACAGCGGCTTTTCTACTGCTGTAAATGCAGGCCCAAATTGAATTGGAATACTTTCGTTATTCTTTGCTGTGATCAAAACTGATGACATCTGTCCTGTATTGGCATTTAAATTTCCATTCAACTGATATTGTTCAGATGCTGTTGCCTCCCCCTCTACACTTACCGATTTAAGATTAAGCTGATCTCCTTTTTGCAAACCTTTAAAAGCAATCGCTTTTTGCTCGTTCAAATCATGGAATTTGCCGTGTGGATTCCAGATTCCTGCATACAAATCAAGAAAATAGCGTCCATCATCTGAACGCAACATTCGCTGCATAGAGACCCGAACATTTGTGAAAGATTTAAGGTGATCAATCCTGGTTACAGGCACTGTTTCTGCAAAACTTAAACATGCAAAAGATAAAGTGGTAAGACATAGCAGGATTTGAGTTTTCATTACTCAGCCAAACTTAACAATAAATTATGTCTACTCTATCACACTTAAAATTACATTTGATCTATCCTCAGCCGCTGTGTTTTGTTGCGAATTATTAATAGACTGATCTTCATCAAAAAACTAAAAATACTTTAGACAATAAAAAACCCTTGTATCAACAAGGGTTTTTTAAAGATTAAACTAAAAAATTAGTTCTTCTCTTTGTCAACGATTTTGTTCGCTTGAATCCAAGGCATCATTGCACGTAACTTGTTACCTGTTACTTCGATACCATGAGCAGCGTTTTGACGACGACGAGCAGTCATAGATGGGTAGTTCAACGCACCTTCCTGGATGAACATTTTCGCATATTCACCAGATTGGATACGTTTAAGCGCATTACGCATTGCTTCACGAGACTGTTCGTTGATCACTTCAACACCAGTTACGTATTCGCCATATTCAGCATTGTTCGATACTGAATAGTTCATGTCCGCGATACCGCCTTCAAACATCAAGTCAACGATCAATTTAAGTTCGTGTAGACATTCGAAGTAAGCCATTTCAGGCGCATAACCCGCTTCAACAAGAGTTTCGAAGCCCATTTTAACCAGTTCAACAGCACCACCACAAAGAACCGCTTGCTCACCGAACAAGTCAGTTTCAGTTTCTTCACGGAATGAAGTTTCGATGATACCGGTACGGCCGCCACCTACGCCTGAAGCGTAAGAAAGTGCTACATTACGCGCGTTACCAGAAGCATCTTGGTGAATCGCGATTAAATCAGGAACACCTGAACCACGTTGGAATTCAGAACGTACAGTGTGACCTGGTGCTTTAGGCGCAATCATGATTACGTCTAAGTCAGCACGTGGCACAACTTGGTTGTAAAGAACAGAGAAACCGTGAGCAAATGCTAGAGTCGCGCCTTGTTTGATGTTTGGCTCGATCACGTCACGGTAAAGTTGAGATTGGAACTCATCTGGAGTCAAAATCATGACTAAGTCAGCTTGAGCAACAGCAGCAGGAACTTCTGAAACTTTAAGACCAGCATTTTCAGCTTTTTTCCAAGAAGTCGAACCAGCACGTAAACCTACAGTTACGTCAACGCCAGAGTCTTTAAGGTTAAGCGCATGCGCGTGACCTTGTGAACCATAACCAATGATCGCTACTTTCTTAGATTGGATGATCGATAAGTCTGCGTCTTTATCGTAAAAAATTTGCATTGCTGTCTCCGCTTAAATGCTTATGTTTCCTTTTATCCAGGTCAATGATGTTATTGGTATTCATTGACCTGGATCCTCATCTCCACGATGAGTAGAATGTGTTAAAAAATTAGACTGTTAAAACTTTTTCGCCACGTGCGATGCCCGATACACCTGAACGCACTACTTCAAGAATGGTATTTTCTGCAAGCGCATCAATGAAACCGTCAAGCTTTTCAGTTGTACCGGCAATCTGAATGGTATAAGTCGTCGGGGTTACATCCACAATTTGTGCGCGGAAAATGTCAGCGGTACGCTTGATTTCTGCACGTGCCGATCCAAGTGATTTCACTTTAATCAGCATCAGTTCGCGCTCGATATGCGCACCCTCAGACAAATCAACCACTTTCACTACTTCAACCAGTTTATTCAGCTGTTTGGTGATTTGTTCAATTTTATGATCATCACCATACGTGGTCAGCGTCAAACGTGACATGGTTGGGTCTTCGGTTGGTGCAACATTCAAAGTCTCAATGTTATAACCACGTTGAGAGAATAATCCCACCAGACGTGAAAGTGCACCCGCTTCGTTTTCTACGAGAACAGAGATGATATGTCTCATTGAGTGCGCTCCCCTTTTCCTAACCACATATCTTGCATCGACTGACCCGCAACCAGCATTGGATATACATGCTCGCTACGGTCAACCATAACGTTAATAAATACGCATTTATCGTTGATGGCCATGGCTTCTTCAAGCTTGGATTCAAGTTCATCAGCATGGTTAATCTGGATGCCCACGTGACCATAAGCTTCCATCAACTTAGCAAAGTCAGGCAATGATTCAACATAAGAGCTTGAATGACGACCTTCGTAGTTCATATCCTGCCACTGTTTCACCATACCCAAGGCACGGTTGTTGAGGCAAAGAATTTTCACATTTAGGCCATATTGCTTACATGTTGATAATTCCTGGATACACATCTGAATCGATGCTTCACCGGTAATACATACCACTTGCTGGTCTGGGAATGCCAATTTCGCAGCCATGGCATAAGGCAGGCCTACACCCATGGTTCCCAAACCACCTGAGTTAATCCATTGACGTGGACGCGTGTATTTGTAATACAACGCACCAAACATCTGATGCTGACCAACGTCAGAAGTAATAATCGCCTGGCTATTGGTAATTTTATCTAAAGCGGCAACGACTTGTTGTGGCTTCATCGTACCATCAGTTGGGGCTACAACTTTTAAGCCGTGTGCTGCACGCCACTCATCAATTTGCTTCCACCATGCTGCAATATCTTCAGGGTTCGGTTTTGAAACATTCATTTGTTTCAACTGTACCAGCATCTCTTGAAGTACCGGCTCTACCGCACCCACAATTGGAATATGCGCCATGATGGTTTTAGAAATGGTTGCCGGATCAATATCAATATGAATCACTTTGGCATTTGGACAGAATTTTGCCGGATTATTGGTCACACGGTCATCAAAACGTGCGCCTACACACAGAATCAAGTCTGCATTGTGCATGGTCATGTTAGCTTCATAAGTACCATGCATACCCAACATACCGATAAATTGAGGGTCATTGCCCGGGAATGCACCCAAGCCCATCAAAGTATTGGTTACCGGATAGCCCAATAAATGAGCCAATTCAGTCAATAATGCTGAGGCATTACCCTGTACCACACCACCGCCAGTGTAAATCACTGGACGTTTAGCACTGATCAATTCGTCAATTGCTTTACGGATCTGGCCTGAATGACCACGATGTGGTGGCTGATACGAACGCATCTTCACTTTTTCAGGATATTCGTAAGCAAATTTTTCTGCAGGATTAGTCGCATCTTTAGGAATATCGACAACCACAGGACCTGGACGGCCTGAAGAAGCAATATAGAATGCCTTTTTAATAATCGCAGGAATTTCGCTGGCATGACGCACTTGGAAACTGTGTTTTACGATTGGACGAGAAATACCGACCATATCGGTTTCCTGGAACGCATCCTCACCGATAAGATGGCTTGCAACCTGACCAGACAAAATCACCATTGGGATTGAGTCCATATAAGCCGTTGCAATTGGCGTTACGGTATTTGTCGCGCCTGGACCTGATGTGACAAGTACCACACCAGTTTTACCTGTTACACGCGAATAAGCATCAGCCATATGACCGGCAGCCTGTTCATGACGTACAAGGTAATGATTAATTTTGTCTTGTTGAAAGAGCGCATCGTAAATATGCAGTACTGCGCCGCCTGGATATCCAAAAACATGTTCAACGCCTTCGTCCGCCAATGCGCGAACAAGCATTTCACCACCAGATAAAAGTTCCAACGTGATTCACCCTAATCTTTTTTCACGCACAAATGGAGGGCATTTGTGGTGATTCATTCATTCACTGTGTGCTCTGTTATAGCACACAAATTTCATAGTTTTCATAGCAATAAGAAAAAAATCTGACCTGGTCGCTGTTTGAGCAATATGAGGTCTAAAACATGTTGGGATAAACATATTTTGTTGGCTTTGTTCAGCTTCTCGGCTAGAGAAGAAGTCCATTGCTAAAAGGCTCTTATTCGAAGGGTGATCGATCTAAGGCATATAAAACTAAAGCAGCATTTTTGTGGTTTCGAGTATTAAAGTCAAGTTTAAAAATTAGCTTTTTATAGCTTAATTTTAAATTATTCATTTTTTATTCATCAGTTTTGTCTTTAGCAGTGCACACCATAATAAAAAAAAATTAACTTTTTTATATTTTTCAAATAATTAAAAAATATTTTCATAAAAAATAAATATAAAAATTATAATAAAATGGAATGAATATTTATTTTATTAAAAAATGTTTTTATTAATTCAAATGTATTTCTTACACTTTGATTTTGTATCTGGATATATTTTTGTATTCAGAGTCACAACACCGTAGCGAATCAAGGAGTATCTTTCTAATTAAATGAAGATCAAATAGTACGATTGCCTAATCATTCATTTATCTGCATTTTGGGGCAGTTTATCTTTTTTCTCTGCAAAACGATCAAGATCATATAAAATACTGAAGCAATCAGGAGTTCTATTTATCCCACACTCTATCCAACTGATTATGACAATAAGGACTTGATTATTATGGCATCATCTTTCATCAAAATTGCATTCATGGCTGCATGCTTTAGCTTCAGTCTCAGCTCAACCACGAGTTTTGCCAAAGAATATTACAAATGGGTGGATGCCAAAGGGTCTACGCACTACACCACCACCCCACCACCAAAATCGGCAAAGAAGAAAGGTAAAGTGGAGACTTATGGCACCGCACATTCTGCTAGTCCTGCGGCTCAAGAAAATAATGCTGTGAAAAATGCTGTGAAAGAAGCCAAGAATACTGCTCAAGAAAACAAACCCGTTAATCCAACAATTCCCGCAATTCCAGAAGGCAGCATTCCTGCAACACCTAAAGTCCAATAATATTATATTGTGCCCAGGAGTGATTACGAACCGGTAATCACTCTAGATAATCTAAAAAACTATAAAGATGAAAAGAGCGGTAACAGAACCCTATATTCACCTTAGAAAAAAGGGTCGCAAATGCTTAAGCCTTATTCGCTGTAATGAATAGATGAGTACTTCTGCTTGTTGATGCTGCGAATAATATTGCCCCTCATATTATTTTTCCCCATCCAGGTATGCTGAAGATTTTTATAAAGGATTGGATAACAGGGATTCAACGCATGCTGGCAAAGCATCTCCGCCGAAACGTGCATAGAGACCAGACTTATATCAACCTTTCAACACAAAACTGAACAAGCTGAAAAAGTAGTAGCATTGTCCAGACAACATATAAGAAAGATCCTTATGCAAGCATGTTTGGTGCGATCAGATAACAAGAAATCCACGCATCAATAGAAGCAGCTTATTTATAAAACAAAGAGAAACTTGTGAATTCAAAAACATGAGATCATTAAAGGATATGTTTAAAAGTTCCATGTCTAGTGACCAGGAAGATAAAATCCTGATCTGAAAACTGACATTGCATCGCATTTTGCGCTATGCTGTGGGCTAAATTTTTTAACCGTTCTCTTGTATTACGTATATGACTACTCACATTGACTCTGAATACCAAGCCAGTGCGATTGAGCCTCAAGTCCAGCAGGATTGGGAATCTCGCAAAGCCTTTAAAGTTGCCGACACTGTAGAAGGTCCACGTCGTTATATCCTCTCGATGTTCCCTTACCCAAGTGGCAAACTGCATATGGGTCATGTGCGTAACTATACGATTGGTGACGTAATCAGCCGTTTCCACCGTCTAAAAGGTGAAACCGTGTTGCAACCTATGGGTTGGGATGCATTCGGTCTACCTGCTGAAAACGCGGCGATTGCCCATCAGGTTGCACCTGCAAAATGGACCTTTGAAAATATCGATTACATGCGTAATCAGTTGAAAAAACTCGGTCTGTCGATTGACTGGGATCGCGAATTTGCAACATGTACACCAGAATACTACCGCTGGGAACAATGGTTATTCGTTCAGCTTTATAAAAAAGGTCTGATCTACCGTAAGTTGTCTACCGTGAACTGGGATCCTGTAGACCAAACTGTTCTAGCAAACGAACAGGTTGAAAATGGCCGCGGCTGGCGTTCAGGTGCATTGGTTGAAAAACGTGATATTCCAATGTACTACTTCCGCATCACAGACTATGCGCAAGAATTACTGGACGATTTAGAAACTTTAAAAGACGGTTGGCCACAACAAGTCTTAACCATGCAACGTAACTGGATTGGTCGCTCACAAGGGATGGAAATCACCTTCCCTTCAGCGAACCCAGACGTCTATGCAGATGGTTTAACTGTATTTACCACTCGTGCCGACACTTTAATGGGCGTGACTTATGTTGCTGTTGCAGCAGAACACCCTATGGCACTAAAAGCAGCTGAAACTAACCCTAAATTACAAGCATTCATCGAAGAATGCCGTATGGGTTCTGTGGCAGAAGCAGATCTTGCCACTGCCGAGAAGAAAGGCATGGCAACCGGTCTTTCTGTGAAGCACCCTGTAACGGGTGAAGAAGTTCCGGTTTGGATCGCGAACTACGTACTCATGTCTTACGGTTCAGGTGCGGTGATGGCGGTTCCATCACACGATGAACGCGACTTCGAATTTGCCAACAAATATAGCTTAACCATCAAGCAAGTGATTGATGCCAAAGGCGCTGATGATGCTGACTTTGATGCAACTCAATGGCAAGAATGGTACGGCTCTAAAGAAGGTAAACTGGTTAATTCAGGCGAATTTGACGGTTTAGACTTCCAGGGTGCATTTGATGCCTTCCTTGCAAAACTTGAGCCGCAAGGTCTTGCCAACGTTAAAGTTCAATTCCGTCTACGTGACTGGGGTGTGTCTCGTCAGCGTTATTGGGGTTGTCCAATTCCAATGATTAACTGTGACACCTGTGGTCAAGTGCCAGTACCAGAAGATCAACTTCCTGTTGTCCTTCCAACTGATGTAGTGCCAGACGGTTCAGGTAACCCATTGAACAAAATGCCTGAGTTCTACGAGACAAAATGTCCTTGCTGTGGTGGCGACGCACGTCGTGAAACAGATACATTAGATACATTCGTAGAATCATCTTGGTACTATGCACGTTATGCATCTCCAGACTTTACAGATGGCATGGTCAAACCTGAAGCAGGTCAAACCTGGCTGCCTGTGAATCAATACATCGGTGGTGTTGAACACGCGATTTTGCACTTGCTCTATGCGCGCTTCTTCCACAAATTGATGCGTGATGAAGGTGTGGTACAAGGCAACGAACCGTTCACCAACTTGTTAACACAAGGTATGGTACTGGCTGATACTTACTACCGTGAAGCAGAATCAGGCAAGAAAACCTGGTTTAACCCTGCGGATATCGAGCTGGAAAAAGACGAAAAAGGTCGTGTGCTTTCTGCAAAATACACTGGTGATGGTCAAGAAGTCGTGGTTGGCGGTCAGGAAAAAATGTCGAAATCGAAAAACAACGGTATCGACCCACAAGCGATTATTGACCAATACGGCGCAGATACTGCACGTGTATTCATGATGTTCGCTGCTCCACCAGATCAATCTCTTGAATGGTCTGATGCAGGTGTTGAAGGTGCAAACCGTTTCTTGAAACGTGTATGGCGTTTGGCAACCGGTTTCCTTGAGCAAGGTAACAATGCTTCAAACATCGACAAAGTGGCGCTTTCTACGGCTGCGCAAGACTTACGCCGTAAAACGCATGAAACCATCCAGAAAGTGGGTGATGACATTGAACGTCGTCATGCCTTCAACACTGCCATTGCAGCGATGATGGAATTGTTAAATGCGAACAACAAGTTCGAAACGAAAGATGACAACGATGTTGCTGTTGCTCGTGAATCCATCACCACACTTCTGACTTTATTAGCTCCATTTGCGCCACACGTAAGCCAGACTTTATTGGCTCAGTTTGGTATTGAATTAACAACTGCTGCGTTCCCTGCTGTAGATAAATCTGCATTAACACGTAATACACAAACGATTGTGGTTCAAATCAACGGGAAACTTCGCGGCAAGCTCGAAGTGTCTGTGGATGCATCTAAAGATGACATCTTGGCACAAGCCAAAGCATTGCCTGAAGTACAACAATTCTTGACCGGTCCAACCA
The DNA here is from genome assembly GCF_013420235.1 of Acinetobacter sp. YH01022. Taxonomy (NCBI): domain Bacteria; kingdom Pseudomonadati; phylum Pseudomonadota; class Gammaproteobacteria; order Moraxellales; family Moraxellaceae; genus Acinetobacter; species Acinetobacter sp. YH01022. The sequence goes on from NZ_VOYP01000003.1 coordinate 75,059, forward strand.
AGAAAGAAATTGTGGTGCCGAATAAGTTAGTAAACTTGGTGGTTTAAGAATCCCTCCAAACCTCCCTTTGAAAAAGGGAGGCTTTCCCCCTCTTTATCAAAGAGGGGTTAGGGGAGATTTCACAATTACCAAACAAAGCCCGTTGTCAATCAACGGGCTTTGCACATACAATCACTACATATTTTTCGATCTTCCTTTTTTGCTTTGAAGAACAATACAGAGGACAACGCATGCATTTGGGCAAACGTTTAGCAGCAATTGTTTTAACTTGTGGTCTAAGTGCAGGCTTAGTGGGCTGTGGCTTTCATTTAAAAGGCACCAACCCGACAACTGCTCCTGTGGCTTATTCTAAAATGAAATTGGCATTGCCGGATAATGCAGGACAATTGCATGAAAAACTTGCAATTTATTTGGGTGCAACAGGTATTCAGCTGAGCAATAGTCCCGATGCTTATGTGTTGCGTGTACTGGATTACACCCCACAGCGTCATGAATTGAATGGCAAACTGGTGGAAACCCTACTGCGCTTAACCGTGACTTTCCGTATTGAAGATGCACAAGGTAATCCGGTTACTGAACCGCGTGCCATCACAGCTTCACGCAGCTATCAATATGATGTGGCTACGGTAAACACGGATGATCAGGAACAGAAGTACCTCAATCAGGTGATTGTTGATGATGTGGCACAGCAAATTGTGCGTCAGATTTCATCCAACCGTTTACCCAAAGTCGTGACCAAACCAGCGGCTTCTACGACCCAACCTTAAATATAGAAAATCGTGCGATGAAACTTGACTATCCCCAAGCACTCAAACGTGTTGATGAAGCTCGCGGTGCCTGGATTATGTATGGTCAGGAACCTCTGCTCGAACAAAATTTACTTGATGCTTTCCGGCAGAGTTGGCAAAAACAGGAAATTGAACGTCAGCGTTATGATATTGGCAATGTCAGTGACTGGAAAAATGTCTTTAATGCTTTAAACAGCCTGTCCTTGTTTTCCACACAACTGGCTGTTGAAGTACATGGCAATATCAAGCCCGATGCCAATGGCATCAAGCAACTAAAAAGCTATATCCAGCATAATGAACAAAACCTGCTATTGGTGGTAATGCCGAAACAGGACAGCAGCAGCCTAAAATCCAGTTTTTTTCAGGTGGTGGATGCCAATGGCGTGACAGTGTCACTTGCGGCCAATTATCCGCAAGACCGGCAACGGATTTTAAGTATTGAGGCCGAAAAGCTGGGCATCAAACTGGCCCCTGATGCTTGGGCCTGGCTGGAACAGCACCACGAGCACAATCTGCTGGCTGCAAAAAACAGCCTCATGCGCGTCAGTGATACTTTTGCTGATGTAGAGATCATCCAGATTGATCATTTGTATTCATGTCTACAAGATCAGTCGCGCTACACCACTTATGATTTAAATGATGCCCTGCTTGCAGGCAATCTGGCTCAGGCAATTAAAATTTTCCAGTATTTAATTGCCTCGGGTGAACCGATGAGCCTGATCTTGTGGAGCATCAGCAAAGAAATGCGTTTACTGATGCAACTTTTTGAACAGCCACACAATGCCTTACAGTTGGGCATCTGGAAAAATAAAGTTAGCCAATATCAACAAGCCTTAAGACGGCTCAATCCGAACTGTTTCCTGACTTGGCCATCCCTATTGTTACGCATTGATGCTTCAATAAAAGGTTTAGGCAAAGAAAACCCCGAACATCTGGTTCTGCAAGCCATTAGCAGCATGTGTGGTCAAACCTTATTTTTATCGCCAAGCGCCTAACTAAAGAAACGTGAAAACCAGCTTTTGCCTTTTTTCTCTTCTTGTTTACGTAGATAGCTCAACATATTGTCTCGCACTGCATCGACATAGTCCTGATCATCATGCTGAATATGGTTGATCAGCCACTTGGACAGCAGACGATACAAGTCTTTTTCAATGGATTCACCTTTTTCAAATTTCAGGCGGTAATCATTCAGACGTTTTACAAATAAGTCATGGATACCACGATGTGATGGTAAGTATTGATAACTGACTTGTTCCAGCAAATTTTCTTCAAAGCTAAAATGCGACTGGGTGTAGTCAATTAAATCCTCCAAAACCTCTTTAATTTTATCGCGCTGCCCCGTGTTTTTCACCTGCTCCAAAGCATTAATATAATCCAAGATCTGACGATGCTGATTATCAATCACATCAATCCCAATATTATAGGTTTGATTCCATTCCATCACTTACCTCTTACAAATTTTAATATTAAAGTTATGATCTTTTTCGCATAATTATGGGGATTAATGCTCTTATTATTAAACCCATAATTATTTTATGGATTTAATACTACAAACTTTTTTTATTTAAATCTAGAGATAAAACAAAGATTTTTTAAATTATGTCTACCAGTTGGAAACTCAGGAGAGTGAAGGTAAAAAAGAAATCAACATCTCCAGCACGAAAAAGCTATCTAAATAAAAATCATTAAATAAATCTATTATCATTCGACTAAAATCCAATACATCTTGATACCACGGATTCTGTGAACGACATTCCACTTTCTCAACAGCGTTTTGAAAAACTCAAGCATCAGGCTGAAAACCATCTTTTAGAAAATTGATGGAATCGAAATTTAATAAAATTTCTCTGCTCTATTCATTCATGCTAAAAGTTTTGTTAAAAAGGAATCAACTCTCTGTTTAGTAAATTTTTAATAGAACTTCAAAAAGAAAATAATTCTCATTTGTTTTTAAAAAGTTCACGTTTTATCCTTATTTAGCTTTTATAATTGCTGCAATTTTCCTCATTTATCAGCTCACTATGCCAAAAATAAAACCGTCTAAAATAGTTGTCGCCATAGTCAGTATTCTTGTTATTGCAGTCACCGCCTGGTTCTTTTTAAAACCAAAAGAACAAGCGCCGCAATACATTAGCAGTGAAGTCACGCGTGGCGATATTGAAGACTCTGTACTTGCAACCGGTGTACTTGAAGCCACCAAAATGGTCAGCGTCGGGGCGCAGGTTTCAGGTCAGGTGAAAAAAATGTATGTGCAATTGGGTGACCAGGTGAAACAGGGTCAGCTGATTGCGCAAATTGATTCGATTCGTCAGGAAAATGACCTGAAAACGGCTGAAGCAAGCATTAAAAACCAGCAGGCTCAACTGGCAGTCAAACAGGCAAACTTGGCTAAAGTTCAAGCGGAATATCAACGCCAGCAAGCCATGTATGCGCAAGATGCAACTTCTCGTGCAGAACTTGAGGCTGCATTGGCCAGCTATAAAACTGCCCAAGCGGAAATTTTGGCCATTAATGCCCAGATTGAACAGTCGCGCTTAACCCTGGCAACAGCCAAAGAAGACTTGGGCTACACTCGGATTGTTGCACCTATGGATGGCACCATCGTGGCCATTGTGACTGAAGAAGGTCAAACCGTTAACGCCAATCAAAGTGCACCGACCATTGTCAAACTGGCCAAGCTCGACAACATGACGATTAAAGCTGAAATTTCTGAAGCTGATGTGATGAAAGTTGAAGAAGGTCAAACCGTATATTTCACCACCTTGGGCAATAGCGATAAAAAACATTATGCCAAACTACGCCAGGTAGAACCGGCACCGAACTCTATCAATACAGAAAGCAATAACTCATCCACTTCATCTTCAAACACGGCTGTGTATTACAACGCCCTGTTTGATGTACCCAATGAAGATGGCAAACTGCGTATTGATATGACTGCGCAAGTGTATATAGTCCTGGCTGAAGCAAAAAATGTATTGACTGTACCAGCAGCAGCCTTGCAAAGTTCAAATCGCCCTCAAGGCAAACGTGCTGATCGTAATGCAGACCAGGTAAAACAACAAAATCAGACTGATCATGATCAAGCGCAAACTGACCGCCCTAAACGCTTGCAACTGTCTGCGGAAGAAAAATCACTGATTGAACAAGGCAAGGCCTCCATGTCGATGGTCCGTGTAGTTCAGCCAGATGGTACGGCCAAACCGCAACCTGTTTTGGTCGGCTTGAACAACCGTGTCACTGCTCAAGTAATTAAAGGCTTAAAGCCAGGTGACCAAGTGGTGATTGCAGATGCTTCAGATACCTCAAATGATGCTGCCAAACGCAGTAACCGTGTAGGTGGTGGTGCCGGGCCAGTGAGAATGTAATCATGAGTCAAGATCAACAGCCTTTGCTCAAGGTCACAGATCTGACTCGTGAATTCCCCGCTGGGGAAAGCACCATTCAGATTTTAAAGGGCATTAATTTAGAGATTTATCCCGGAGAACTGGTCGCGATTGTCGGGCAGTCCGGTTCGGGTAAATCCACCCTGATGAATATTTTGGGATGTCTAGATCAGCCGACCTCCGGGAGCTATCAGGTCAAAGGGCGTGAAACACGTCAATTAGAAGCAGATGAACTGGCACAATTGCGCCGTGAATATTTCGGTTTCATTTTCCAGCGTTATCATCTGTTGGGCGATTTAAGCGCGGCAGCTAACGTTGAAGTTCCGGCCATTTATGCAGGTGTCGATGCCTCTGCCCGTCAACAGCGCTCCACCCAGCTGCTCTCGGACCTGGGATTGGCTGAAAAGACCCAAAACCGCCCCAGTCAGCTTTCCGGTGGCCAGCAGCAGCGTGTTTCCATCGCACGTGCCTTGATGAACGGCGGTGACGTGATTCTGGCCGATGAACCGACCGGTGCACTGGATAAAAACAGTGGTATTGAGGTGATGCGTATTTTGCGCGAGCTGAATGCCAAAGGTCATACCATCATCCTTGTTACCCACGATCATAACGTTGCCAAAAATGCCTCACGTATTATTGAAATTAGTGACGGCAACATTATTTCAGATAAACCGAATGTACCTGGAATTGCCACAGATGAAGTTGTAGAAAAACAGACCTTAGAACAAACTGCACAGAAAAAAACATCTTCTTGGCGCTCTGCGGCGGACCGGCTAGGCGAAGCCTTTCATATGGCACTGCTGGCGATGAATGCGCACCGCATGCGTACCTTCCTGACCATGCTCGGGATCATTATCGGGATTGCATCGGTGGTATCTGTAGTCGCACTGGGCAATGGTTCACAAAAAAAAATTCTGGAAAATATCAGTAGTCTCGGCACCAACACCATTACCGTCTATCAGGGTCGTGGATTTGGGGATAACTCCAAAACTTCCCAGGCAAAAACCCTGGTTCCTGCCGATGCTGATGCCTTGGCCGAACAGCCCTATGTCGATGGGGTCAGTCCTTCAGTCAATAGCAGCGTCACTGCACGTTTTAAAGATACCGAAGCTTCTGCCACAGTGAATGGTGTCAGTGAAGACTTCTTTTATGTAAAAGGTATGAACTTTGCCTCAGGACAGCCTTTTGACAAAGAAGGCGTGACTGAACGTGCTCAGGACGTGGTGATTGATGACAATACCCAAAAGACGTTTTTTAGTGATGGTACCGACCCTGTCGGTCAGGTCATTCTGTTGGGCAGTGTTCCCAGTCGTATCATTGGCGTAGTTGAAGCACAAAAATCGATGATGGGTAATTCAGACAGCCTGAATGTTTACCTACCCTATTCCACAGTGATGAGCCGTATGTTAGGACAGGCAAATGTACGTAGCATCATTATCAGGGTCAAAGACGAATACCCAAGTGCGGCAGCTGAAAATGCCATTTTAAATTTATTGGTACAACGCCACGGCGCACAGGATGTGTTTACCCAAAATGCAGACAGTATCCGTGAAACTATTCAGCAAACCACACAAACCATGACCTTGTTGGTGTCTGCAATTGCAGTAATTTCCTTGATTGTCGGCGGTATTGGGGTTATGAACATCATGCTGGTCTCTGTAACTGAACGTACTAAGGAAATTGGCGTGCGTATGGCCGTCGGTGCACGGCAAAGTGACATCTTGCAGCAGTTCCTGATTGAGGCGGTACTGGTCTGTATTTTAGGCGGAATATTGGGGGTGCTTTTATCTTTAGGTATTGGACAGCTGTTTAGTCATTTTGCTGGCGGTACCTTCCAGATGGCTTATTCCACCACCTCTATTGTAGCGGCCTTTGTCTGCTCAAGCATGATCGGGATTATCTTCGGCTTTATCCCTGCCCGTAATGCAGCACAGCTCAATCCTGTCGATGCACTTTCTCGAGAATAAGGATACCTAGAATACAAATGAATTTTACCAAACTTATTGCTAGTCTTATTTTAACTGGCTCACTGGTCGGTTGTGCTGCGGTGGTTAAAACACCGTACGAACAGCCTGCCGTGAATATTCCAGGCAGCTTCCAGAATAGCAAAGCACTCAGTCAGCAGGTGCATGCCGATGTCTATGCCGATCAATGGTGGACCTTATTTGGCGATGCGCAGCTGAACCAGCTGGTCAATCAGGTTTTAACCAGCAATAGCGATCTGGTGGTTGCCGGCATTAATTTGCAGCAGGCACGTTTACAGGCCGGTTTGGCGAAAAACCAGCAAGGCCCTCGGGTCAACTCCAGTGTTTCCGCTGGACATACATTTGATCTGAATTCAGGGGATGATGCTTCACGCGGCTTGTCTTTAAGTGGCGGCGTAAGCTATGAACTGGATTTATTCGGCAAACTGGCACGTCAAACCGAAGCCAGCAGATGGGAAGCTTTAGCGACTGAACAGGATTTGCAAGCTACTGCACAAAGCCTCATTGCCACTACGACCAATTTATACTGGCAGTTAGGTTATTTAAATGAACGCTATCAAATTGCCGGACAAAACCTAGCCAGTACGCAAAAAACCTTTGAGCTGGTGCGCAGCCAATATCGTGCCGGCGCGGTTTCCGGTCTAGATTTAACTTCTGCGGAACAATCGGTGCAAAGTCAAAAAGCGACCTTAAGCCAGATTGAACAGCAGAAAGTCGAAACCCGAACAGCATTGGCAGCGTTGATGCATCAACCTGTACAGCAGCTCAATATTGCCGAACCGCAACGTTTACCGCGTATTGCCCTACCGGCTATTTCTGCAGGTTTGCCAGCAGAGCTGTTGTCACGTCGTCCGGATTTACAAACCAGTGAACTGCGTTTACGCAAGGCACTTGCCACTAAAGATGCCACCAAAGCCAGTTATTATCCTTCCATTAACCTGACCGGAAACCTGGGCTCTTCCAGCACATCTTTAACCAGTCTCTTGCAAAATCCGGTATTAACTTTGGGTGCCAATCTCAGCCTGCCGTTCCTGCAATATAACGACATGAAAAAAGATCTGGCGATCAGTAACCTGGATTATGAAAAAGCGATTGTCCAGTACCGTCAAAACCTGTATCAGGCCTTTGCCGATGTGGAAAATGCCTTATCTGCCCGTACCGAATTAAACAAACAGGTGGCACTGCAAGAACGCAATGTACAGCTTGCAGAGAAAACCGAGCATCTAACTGAAGTACGTTACCGCAATGGTGCCATTGCCCTGAAAAACCTGCTTGATGCGCAGGAAACCACGCGTAATGCCCGTTTGTCTTGGGTTCAAACCAAACAGAGCCAATACAATGCCTATGTCACCTTGATGCAGGCTTTAGGCGGCAGTCCAGTCAAACCGTTGCCTTAAGTTAAAGGTGAAATAAAAAAGATGCCATTTGGGCATCTTTTTTATTTCAGAAAAATTTCTGAGAAAATGTTCTGTTTAGCTATTTTTAACTTTTTAAAAAGTTAAAAGCTCGGGCGGTAATATTTATAGATCAGGCCTTTTTCATTATAAACATCATAACTTCTTTGCTTAAAGTCAGATACCCATTGCTTGCCGTTAAATCCTGCAATATGTCCATACACATGTTTGCCGGTTCGATCAATAATATAAATATCACCTTCTTTCGGGGCATCGAACTTAGGATTAATTTCTCGATAACCAATTTTCATCAGGGTATTTCCCCAGTCTGCCGCAGCGACGGGATGACTTTGAAATCTTGCACCCGCCGACTCCAAAGCAAGTCTGATACTTTTGGCACATTTTTGTGAACTGCTGGTTGAAGAAACGGACTGCAAGAAATCGGTGAATTTACTGATATCAATTCGCTGGCCATTCTTTGCAAGCACATTCTTTTTAGCTATGGCCTGCCCAGTCTGAAATTCTGAAGATTTTTTCGATTTTTTACCCGATTGGGAACGAATTATGATGTTTGCCTGAACAGGAGCATAAACTTCACTCATGTTTACATTATGATCATAAACCATTCTTTACCAAACACTCCTAAGCCTGACACTACCGGCTTTTCACTCATTTCGACGGCAAGATGGTAACCCCTAAAATGTGATTTTTCATATAACAAATGTAATTAAATATAAATAAATTACCGATAAGTGAGTTAACTGACTATTTTTTGTAGTTTTTTATCATCCAATACTGCTGATAAATTTATTTTATCCTCACTCCATCCACATTGCGCTGTCATTGAAATCCGGATTTTCAATTGATAAATTGCTGGGATTGAACAGAATAAATACACAATCTGGCGTTCAGCAGATCATGTATTGCTTTCTCCACACATGCTTTACTTCATTTAAATGATGAACCCATGTTTTTATTCTTGGCTATTGGCAGGCCTATCAGATTTTTTATCAAGCCCGGGAAAAATACATTCAATAAAATGTAATCCATTTTCCTTCCCCCTATAACTTTTAATTAAACACCGTCAAGATTAGGCCCTAGTATTTATACCACTTTGCAAACACCAACAAAAAACATATAAATCATTTATTTATAAAAATTATCACCATATTTTAAACTTGCTTTCTCCCTTAATGGATACAGTTTCCTCCCCGGTAAAAAAAGGCTAATATGTGCCACAAGAAATTCACAATATTATGAGAGAGACATGCGTCAATATTTAGACCTTTTACAACATATCCTGGACAACGGTGGCGATAAAGGCGACCGCACGGGCACAGGTACACGTTCAGTATTCGGTCACCAAATGCGCTTTGATCTTTCTCAAGGTTTTCCTTTATTGACCACCAAAAAAGTGCATTTTCGTTCCATCGTGATTGAACTGTTGTGGTTTCTCAAAGGCGATACCAACGTTAAATATCTGCAAGACAACAAAGTTACGATTTGGGATGAATGGGCTACTGCAGAACAAACGGCGCGTTTTGGCCGTCCTGAAGGTGAATTGGGTCCGGTTTATGGTCATCAGTGGCGTAATTTTGGCGCAACCAAAAAAGAAAATGGTTTATATGAACAGGATGGTTTTGACCAGATCACATGGCTGATCAACGAAATTAAAACCAATCCCAATTCACGCCGTTTAATTGTGTCGGGCTGGAATCCGAAAGAAGCGGGAACGGTTGCCCTGCCACCCTGCCATACCCTGTTCCAGTTTTTTGTACAGGACGGCAAGCTATCCTGCCAGTTGTATCAGCGTAGTGCCGACGTATTTCTAGGCGTTCCATTTAATATCGCCAGCTATGCCCTACTCACACACATGATTGCGCAAGTTTGCGGTTTAGGTGTAGGCGACTTTGTCTGGACTGGTGGCGACACGCACTTATATGTGAACCATTTTGAACAGGCTCAATTACAACTTAGCCGTGAACCTTTGCCGCTTTGCCAATTGAAACTGAATCCAGAAATTAAAGATATCTTCGCGTTTAAATTTGAAGATATTGAAATTGTCGGCTATGAATCGCATCCCGGCATTAAAGCGCCAGTAGCGGTTTAATTTTTTCTCATTCATCATTCCACTTAAATTCCTAATCCCCCTAATTCCCCCTTTAAAAAAAAGGGGGAATTGAATAAAAAAATCCGGGAATATAATCAGATAAGGCGAACTTTATGACCTTCCAAAATTTAGAAGTTGTGCATGTTGTGGCCATGGATCAACAGCGCTGCATTGGCAAAAATAATGACCTGCCTTGGCACATTTCAGCTGACCTCAAACACTTTAAGGAAATCACCCAAGGCGGTGTGGTGGTCATGGGACGCAAGACCTTGGAGTCTATGGGCCGCACTTTGCCAAAACGGGTCAACTGGGTCATTACCCGTGACACCGACTGGTCATTTGAAGGCACCAAAGTAGCCTACTCTATTGAAGACGCCTTGGCTCAAGCCGTTGCCGATGTTAAAGCATCAGAAAAACCTGAATCAATCTTTGTGATTGGCGGCGGTGAAATCTTTAAACAGACCATGAACATTGCCGACCGTTTAGAGCTGACCCATGTTGAACTAGACGTTCAAGGCGATGCCTACTATCCGGAAATTCCAGCTGAATTTAAAAAGGTCGTCTCAGAACAACATATTGATGACAAAACTGGAATTGCTTTTGAGTTCGCAACGTACCGAAAATAAAGGCAATAATTATAGATAACAGTCAAATATGCATAATACTGGAACAAGAAAATTCCTTCTTGCCTTGGGCATGGTGCTACTCCACACTGCGTTCGGTCTGTTCGTTATTATGTCCTCTATTTGGCTGTGTCTGGCCTTATGGTTTCAGCAACCCTTTGGCGGCTTAGTCACACGATTACTGATCGGCATCTGGATCGCTTTTGCCTTAAGCATACTCGGCCTTTATATCACCCAATATGTTTTGAACCGTCAGACTGATGTTCTGATCTATGTTCTGTTCTTTCTTGTCGGCTTATTCTGGTATTTTGGTCTGCAAGCCAGACAGGATCGTGAATGGAATCCGGAAGTTGCCCAAATACTATCTTATGAGCAACAGGGCAATCTGGTTACACTGCACAATGTACGCAATTTTAACTGGCATGCGGATGGCAGTTATGATGAACGTTGGGAAACCCGGCAGTTTGATTTAAACCAGATTAGCGGTGTAAATATTATTACATCGTACTGGATGGGACCACGCATTGCTCATACACTGGTCAGTTTCGATTTTACCAACAGCCCGCCACTGACCTTTTCAATTGAAATTCGTAAACAGAAAAATGAAGAATTTTCCACGTATGGCGGTTTTTTCAGAAAATATGAACTCAGCCTGATTGCAGCCGATGAAAAGGATCTGATTTATACCCGCAGCAATATTCGTGGCGAACAGGTCTATTTTTTTCCAATTAATATGCCAAAAAGTGAAATACGTGCCCTGTTTGAAGAATATCTGCATAAAGCCAATGAATTAAAACATCAGCCAAAATGGTATAACAGCCTAACCAGTAACTGCACCACGCTGGTATTTGACATGGTACAGGCAATATCCAAAAGACCTTTCCCAACAAATTACCGCCTGCTGGCTTCAGGATATTTACCTAATTACCTCTATGACTTGAATGCCATTTCCCATGACTTAAGCATGAAACAGTGGTATAAGATTGCCTACATTAACCCGCGCGTCAGCCAGTTAAAGAATATCCCCAGCACACAATATTCACGCCTGATTCGTCAGGGCATCCCCGCAGCTATAACAGACGAATCAGCTGAATTTTAAAATTAAAAATATAAAAAACATCCATTTAATCCTAGTGAAAAGCCTGTTTTTTTGTTTATATAGACTCCAAGTTAAACCAAGAATGAGAACTCCAATATGTTAAAAAAAATATTTGCTGTTGGCATACTGGGCACTGCTATTGCTTTGACAGGTTGTGAAACCACACCAAGTGCATCTGCTACCATTGAAACTGCCAATTTAGTGCAACTGCAAAACCGTAGCTGGATTGCCACCCATATTGGCAATACCGCAATCAAGACAGCACCGACTGCACACAATATTCCAAGTTTACAATTTGATGCCATAACTAAACGTGTCAGCGGTGCCGATGGCTGCAATCGTATTATGGGCAGCTATGCAGCAGGTCGAGATACCCTGGTGCTCAGTCAAATGGCAGGGACTAAAATGGCCTGTCTGGACAATAACAATCCGTCTGAACAATTTAATGCAGCCTTGGCTAAAGTAGCCCACTATCAGGTTTTCGGGAAAACGCTTAAATTGCTTGATCGCTACGGCAACGTGCTGCTGCAATTTACCAGTCCGGTGCAACCACGTTAAACTGCTCAAATAAAAGCCTGAAAGCTCAGGCTTTTGTGTTTAAAATGTTTCAATACATTTTAGCTTCATAGAAAGCCTCTATATTAAAAACAATAAGCAAATACAGGATCAAACTATGCAACAGGCCTTATTCGGTGGTGGATGCTTCTGGTGTGTCGAAGCCGTTTTTTTACAGTTAAAAGGTGTGGAAAAAGTGGTCAGTGGTTATGCTGGTGGCCATACTGAACATCCGAGTTATGATGATATTTGCCGTGGCGATACCAACCATGCCGAAGTCATTCTGATTGATTATGATGAAACGCAAATAAGCTTCGTTCAGCTGTTAGATGTCTTTTTTACCACGCATGATCCAACGACCTTAAACCGTCAAGGTAATGACATCGGCACTCAATATCGTTCTGTGATTTATTATTTTAATGATGAACAGCAACAGCAGGCACAACACACAATTAATGCCCTGAAAGCAGAAGGTCTCAATATTGTGACTGAACTAAGCCCTGCACCGCAGTTCTACCCTGCCGAAGAATATCACCAGAATTTCTTTGCTCGCAATCCTGCGCAAGGCTATTGCAATTTCACCATCCCTCCGAAATTAATGAAATTGCGCAGCAAGTTTCAGGACCTGCTGAAACCGGAATAAGCGACTGTGTAGAAAATTCTAGCCATAAAAAAGCGACCTTAAAGGTCGCTTTTTTAAAGGATCAGATTAGTTATCAGTCGCAAAAGCAATATCGCTGAGCCCTGCTTCGCTCGCACGAGACATCACTTGTGCAACCGTATCATAACGTGATTCTTTATCTGCTTTCAAAATAATGGTTGGCTGATGCTGTTCCTGACCCGCTTGGTTAAATTTCGTCTGCAATTCATCAAGCGTGAGCACCTTGCCATTCCAGGCAACCTCTCCACTGGCATTAATACTGATGGTGACGTTTTTAGGCGGCAAATCCGTAATATCTGCTGTTGTTTTAGGTAAGGTTAATGGAATTGACGGGTTAGCAACGGTTGCTGTCACAAGGAAGATGATCATCAATACCAACATAATATCGATCAGTGGAATGAGGTTCATCTCATTCATACCTACATCGTTGTCTTCGCCCAATTGAAAGCCCATTAAGCCTGACCTCCCACCAGATTGTTTGCTGCTGCTTTAGTTTCTACCTGAGCTGCACTGTCCTGTTGCAACATGGTATCAATCAACAAACTGTGTGCCTGATCTTGTAACTCGTGTGACAAACTTCGATTGGCACGGGTACACATGTTATAAGCCAGTACCGCAGGAATCGCGACAGCCAAACCTAGACCGGTCATAATCAAGGCTTCACCAACAGGTGTCGCCACTTGTGCCAGACCTGCCTGACCACTCTTACCTACTGCAACCAGCGCGTGGAAAATACCCCAAACCGTACCAAACAAACCCACAAACGGTGCCAGTGAAGCAATGGTACCCAAAACTGCCACACCTTTTTCAGCATTGGATTTTTCAACTGAAATTTGACGCAACAACGCCTGTTCAGCGACCGCTTTACGTTGTTCAAAATTCAAAGCTGCAAATTTTGCTTTTAACTTGCTTAACGCTTGAGAAAGTTGAGCATAAGCTTGTTGCTTCAGTTGGCGAGTCCCCATTATACGTAAAATGAAGATGGTCCATGTCGCAATCGACATTGCCAATAACACGAAATACAGGGTTTTACTCACTGCATCAGCATGTTGCCAATAAACTGAAAAGTTCATACTCGAACTCCTAATAAATGTTAGCCGCGTGGATTCACTGTCAATTCCAATGGGAGGTTAGCCTTGATTGGATAAGCCACGCCATTTTCTTTGTACGGTTTGAATTTGGAACTACGCACTGAGCGTAAAATCTTTTCATCTAAAGCAGGAACACCGGTCGAACGTACCATACGCACTGAGGTAATTACCCCTTTTTCATTCGCTTCAATATACACCATGGCTGTACGCGTTTGCCCTTGCAGGTCGCTATTGCTATAGGATGGTTTAGGAGAACGACTCCATTGCACGCCTGAACCACCAATCGAAACATTTTTTGGTGATGGCAATGCAGGAGGCGCAACCGGTGCAGGCGGTGTAACTGGCGCAGGTGGAGGTGTCACCGGAACAGGTTTCACCACTTTGGTTTCAGAAATCGCGGTCGTTACTGTCGGTTTGGATGGTGCTTCCACCGGTTTGATCACGGGTTTCTGTGTTTCTGCTTTTTTAACTTGTTGAACCTTTTCTACCTTTTTCGGTGGGGGTGGAAGCTGTTTTTTTACAATTTCAACCTGTTTCACTTCTTTCGGTTTTGGGGGTTCCTTTTTCGGTTCCGCTTTAGGCTTTGGTGGTAGCGGTTTTGCTGGCTCTTGAATTTTTACAAAACGCACCTTTAACGGTTCTTTTTCAATCGGTTTCAGTTCCGGAGTTTTCATGTGCCCTACCGCCCACAACACGCCCATGTGACCCACCACCACCGCAAGCAAAGCAGTGATCATTTTCTTTTTCATTGGATTGGGAGTTTGCATCTTTAGAGCGGAGGATTGACTCATTAAAATCAGTTACCTAATTTAAGCGATTGTAGATCTATAAAGATTGCAGCAATCAGGCTCATCGGTTAGTACAATTAAAGCATGGTAATAATAAATGAGAAGTGTTTTCATTTGCAACTATTAAAATGCCCGTTTTGATGAGTTTTTTGAATCGAAAACGAAAAAGGCATGCCTAAAACATGCCTTTTAAACTGGTATTTTTAGCAATATTTATTGAAAAACAACTGTTTTGTTGCCATCCACAATAATACGGTCTTCCAGATACCATTTCACTGCACGAGCCAAAACATTACGTTCCACATCTTGTCCGAGTTCACGTAGTTGATCGACGGTAAAATCGTGATTTACTCGTTCTACATCTTGCTCAATGATCGGGCCCTGATCGAGGTCAGCAGTCACATAATGCGCTGTTGCACCAATCAGTTTCACCCCTTTATCATAGGCCTGTTTATACGGGTTCGCACCAACAAAGGCTGGCAAGAAAGAATGGTGGATGTTGATAATTTTCATTTCCCAGTTTTTAACAAACTCTTCATCCAGAATTTGCATATAACGCGCAAGAATCAGTAAATCGTTGCCCTGCATGATTTCATCAATTTTGGCATAGGCTTCACGTTTATTTTCTTTATTCACCGGCACCACTTCAAATGGAATACCAAAGTTTTCTACTGCTTCACGCAAGGTGTCATGGTTTGAAACCACTTTGGTAATTTCACATGGTAAACCGCCACGCGCATGACGCCATAACAGCTCAAGCAAGGCATGATCGACTTTAGAAACCAGAATCCCGACTTTTTTCACATCACTGACCAGTGCCAGACGCCAGTGCATGTCATAGCGTTCTGCCACATTGGTGGCAAAAGTCTGGGTTAAACTTTCTTTACGGCTTTGCAAATTTTCCAGTTCAAATTCAACACGCATGAAATAACGTCCGCCCTGAGCTTCAGTCGCGTATTGATCAAGTGCGGTAATATTTGCTCCCTGATGATACAAAAAGCTCGAAACAGCTTGC
Source organism: Acinetobacter sp. YH01022 (assembly GCF_013420235.1). NCBI lineage: Bacteria > Pseudomonadati > Pseudomonadota > Gammaproteobacteria > Moraxellales > Moraxellaceae > Acinetobacter > Acinetobacter sp. YH01022. Next base: position 90,551 of record NZ_VOYP01000003.1, read on the forward strand.
ACGATACCTGGTTTATCTTCACAAGTAATCAGTAAACGTGCCGTGTTAGCAGTGGACATATTCATGTTGGTTAATATCACTAATCAGTTAAATTGAAAAACAAGCCGAGTATTCTAACGCTTTTTTTAGGCTTTCTAAATAGGCTAGCCTGCATCATGTTTTTTACTGGACGATAAACTTTCAAAAAGCTCTGAAGGGCCAAGCGTTTCAAGTAAATGTTCATAGGTTTGACGGCTTTCACCACGCAGGTAAGCCCCTTCCAGAAATACCATTTGACGTAATGCCTGCCAGACCCACTTTTCTTCCAGATGGTTCGAATCGGTAATATGACCTGACATATACAGGAAGTTGGTCCAGTTGGTCAAAACAATCCACAAGTTAATAATCAGGGCTTCAATTTCTGAGTCTGTCATTTCCATTAAGCCCGCATTCACGAAAGCTTTATAGATTTTTTGCCCCTGCTGCATCACCTGTCCGGCAAAGCGTGGATACATTTTTCTAAAATCTTCATTATTTTCAACCAAATGATAGACATCACGATGCAAAAAGCGATAGGCCCAAAGCTGGCTGCTCAGCACCTGAAAATAACGAATTTTATCGTTGGCATCAAGCGGACGATCATCAGGCAATGCCAGCATCTCCAGAGTTTCGCCTTGATACTGCTCCATTAACTCTTTGATGATTTCGTTTTTATTGCGAAAATGGTAATACAAATTACCCGGGCTCATATTTAGTTCAGCTGCAATATGATTGGTTGTTACCGAACGCTCACCGCGTTCATTAAATAACTGTAAGCTGAGCTGTAAAATACGTTCTTTGGTTTTCACCGTTTTGGAGTGAGACATCCTAAAGTAACCATTCATTCAATAGGTTAGCGAACTAACACATAAAGTAACTTGACTATTTAGAGTTTTTACTCTAAAAATTAAATTAATCGCTTTTTATTCAATGGTAGCAGGTCATGAACAGTCAGACAAAAACAACTTCAATGACACCACATTCGTTTAATATTCAGCACTTACACGACGTACTAGAACAGCAAAAGCACGCTTACCTGCGTCATTCCTTTCCATCGGCAAAAGAGCGGATTGACCGTTTAGCACGCCTCAAGCGTATCTTAGTTAAATATCAAGATCAATTTGCTGAAGCAATTAATCAGGACTATGGTAACCGTTCTATTGGTGAAACCAAAATCGGTGAACTACTCACCTGCCTTGAACAGATCAGATATTATAGCAAGCATTTGACCGGCTGGATGAAACCTTCGAAGCGCCATGTTGGAATTATCCATCAGCCGGCAAAAGCATGGGTGCAATATCAACCCTTGGGTGTGATCGGGATTATTGCTCCATGGAACTACCCATTATTGTTGTCGGTTGGTCCACTGATTTGTGCAATTGCCGCCGGTAACCATGCCATGATCAAGATTTCTAGTGCCTCCAGCCATTTTGGTCGTGCCTTGGAAAAAGCATTAGGTGAAGCATTTCCGACCGAACTGGTTGCCGTGATTAATGGTGGCGGACCAGTTTCCGATGCTTTTAGCCATTTAGCCTTTGATAAAATTGTTTTTACCGGTTCAACCGAAATTGGTAAAACCGTCATGGCAGCAGCCGCAGCAAACCTGGTGCCGGTAATTTTAGAACTGGGCGGAAAATCACCGGTACTGGTTCATCCTTCTATTGATTTGCAAGATGTGGCACAGCGCCTGGCTGCAGGTAAACTGTGGAATTCAGGTCAAACCTGTGTGGCACCGGACTATATGTTCCTGCCTAAAGGTAAAACCGCCGAATTTGTTGAACATTTTAAAGCCTGTGTGGAAGAGATGTATCCAAGTATTGAATACAATCAGGATTACACCTCGATTATTAATGACAAACAATACAACCGCCTGCAGGGCTATCTGGAAGATGCCCGTACCCATGGCGCTAAAATTATTGAATTAAATCCGGCACATGAAGATTTAAGCAAGGTTCGAAAAATTGCGCCAACCGTCGTGACCGGTGTCACAACGGAAATGCGGATTATGAAAGAGGAAATTTTTGGTCCGATCCTTCCTATTCTCGAATATGATCAAATTGACGATGTGATTGACTTTATTAATAGCCGTCCTCGTCCACTTGCATTATACTATTTCGACTTTGATCAGGCGCGTGCCGACTATGTCGCACAGCATACTCATTCAGGGCATTTCGGACAGAATATGGTATTAACCCATGTAGCACAGGATGACTTACCTTTTGGTGGGGTCGGTGCTTCAGGTATGGGCAAATATCATGGTCCAGAAGGTTTCTTCAGTTTGTCGCATGAACGGTCAGTAATGTCTAATCCAAAGCTGTATAGCTTAAAATTCATTCTCCCACCGTTTAACAAGCCGATTCACAAACTAATTTCCAAGACCCTTCTTCGATAACTGATCAAGGCATGATCTATCACACATGATCATGCCGCGTTTTTCTTAAATTCGCTTGTCTTTTAAGCGTATTTTTGGTATAAAACGCCCCTTGAATGATTTCATCCGTTTACTTTTAATGACTAGCCGCACAATCGGTGCTGTCTAGCAATGGAGTTCACCATGTCTAAGGTTTGCCAAGTTACCGGCAAGCGTCCAGTCGTTGGAAACAATGTCTCGCACGCCAATAACAAAACCAAACGCCGGTTCGAGCCGAACCTGCATCACCACCGTTTCTGGTTAGAAAGCGAAAAACGTTTCGTACGTATTCGTTTAACCACTAAGGGTATGCGTATTATCGACAAATTGGGCATTGAAAAGGTTGTTGCTGATCTTCGTGCTCAAGGTCAAAAGATCTAAGGAGTCAGTACAATGCGTGATAAAATTCGCCTAGTTTCTTCAGCTGGTACAGGTTATTTCTATACTACGACTAAGAACAAACGTACTATGCCGGAAAAAATGGAAATCAAAAAATTTGATCCAAAAATCCGTCAACACGTAATCTTCAAAGAAGCTAAAATTAAATAATTTTGACTTCTTGAAAAAAGCGGCCCTTCCGGGTCGTTTTTTTTTGCATTTTTTTTACCCGACTTGTTACACTTCTAGACATTCTTTTTTGGCATTTTTTGTGCTTATTCTTTTTTACCCTTAACTTTGGCTCAAGCTTAAGGAGTCTTTAGTGCCTCATGATGTAGATCTGATTATATTACTTGCCGTTGGCTTTGGACTGGCACTCATTTTTGGCTATATTGCTGCACGTATTCATCTTCCTCCCCTGATTGGCTATTTAGTTGCGGGTATTGTGATTAGCCCGAATACACCAGGCATTGTAGGCGATATTCATCTTGCCAACCAGCTGGCTGAACTTGGGGTCATGTTCCTGATGTTCGGGGTTGGCATGCATTTTTCCTTAACCGACCTGATGCAGGTACGCCGTATTGCCTTACCAGGTGCAGTTCTGCAAATTGCTGTAGCAACCTTACTTGGGATAGGCGTAACGATGATCTGGGGCTGGAGTTTTGGCTCGGCACTGGTGTTTGGTCTAAGCCTGTCCTGTGCCAGTACCGTGGTCCTCCTGAAAGCCTTGGGAGACCAAGGTCTGATCAACTCTGTAAACGGCAAGATTGCTGTGGGCTGGTTATTGGTTGAAGATCTGGTCATGGTACTGGTACTGGTCCTGCTCCCTGCCACTGCAGTTTTACTGGGTGGAACAGCCATTTCCGGCTCAGACCCAAATGCCAATATCTGGATGACTTTAGCTGTCACCCTATTGAAAGTAGCCGGCTTTATTGCCTTTATGCTGATTGTAGGTAAACGTCTGGTACCCTGGATTATGCAGATCGTTGCACGTCTGGGATCGCGTGAACTGTTTACCTTGACCGTAGTGGCCGCTGCGGTTTCTATAGCCTTTGGTGCTTATAAGGTTTTTGGTGTGTCGATGGCACTGGGTGCTTTCTTCGCCGGGATGGTGGTGAAAGAGTCCGATTTCAGCCATCGTGCCGAAGAAGAAACTTTACCCTTACGTGAAATTTTCTCGATTTTATTCTTTGTGTCAGTAGGGATGCTGTTTGATCCCATGATTTTAGTGCAGCAGCCCTGGCATGTTCTGGCCGTGGTGGCGATTATTATGATTGGCAAGACCATCGCAGCAATGGCACTGGTACTGTTCTTCCGTTATCCAATTAACACCGCTTTAACAGTGGGTGCCAGCCTTGCACAAATTGGCGAGTTTTCTTTTATTTTGGCAACTTTAGGCGTTTCACTAAATCTATTGTCTTTAGAAGGACAAAACCTGATTTTAGCCGGCGCGCTTATCTCGATTACCCTAAATTCATTTGTGTTCTCTGCCATTGAACCGGTACAAAACTGGATTCGTGAACGCTCACATTTGGCCCGCTTGCTTGAACGTAGTGGTGACCCACTATCGATGTTGCCAGATGAAGTCTCACAAGAATACTTGCGTGATCAGGTGGTGATTGTTGGTCATGGTGAAGTCGGTCGTCGTATTACCAAAGCCTTAATGCAGCAAGAAATTAAAGTGGTAATTGCCGAGGAAAACCGTGAGATCGTTGAAAGCCTACGTGACAAAGGCATTGCGGCGGTATCCGGACACGCGACCGAAGCCGGGGTACTCATTCAGGCGCATATCCAGCATGCACGCCTGCTGGTACTGTCTCCAATGGATATTCTGGATATCCATAAAATTGTCGACATTGCCAAAACCTTGAACCCACAAATTCAGGTATTGGTATGTGCCGAAAGCAAGGAAGAAGCTGAAGTGATTCGCCGTGAAAATATTGGTCAGGTTTATTTTGCCAAAGAAGAAATGGCCATCAACATGACCAATCATATTTTAAATCAGATTCAGATTGCGCATCATCAAGCACCGACACACTAATCAGCAGCCCATAAAAAAGCGCACCAAAGTGCGCTTTTTAGGTTTAAACAAGTTTAGCTCAGATACTTCGGCTGTTCATCCATGACTTCAGCCTGCCATTCATTGACCTGCTTTTCCATCATGGCAAACAAAGCCGCCTGCATCATGTGCTGGGCAATTACTTGCGTTTGATCACCAAGTAACGCTTTGACCTGATCATTAAACTGAATCTTGACCAGCGGTTCTTTTTCAGAGCCTGCATTTCGCAATGCCAACTCACCACCTTCAAGTTGAACAAGTTCTAAAATCGCTTCTTGACTACCAAATAATTCTTTCAAATGTTCTATAGACATATATCCTCCATGTTCAACATGGTGGCAAAGGGCTGTTGCACTTTGCATTACTTAGACTATTTATATAAGGTCGATGACAGAAACTTCAAGAGTACCGGTGCTAAAGTTTAAAATTCAACCATCTCATTACGAAAACCGTCAATTAACTGGGTCAGGTCACGATGCCATTCACGAAGAATCTTGGTATCCGGCAGCCAGGCTTGAGGCGTTTGAGTCACTTTAATAATCAGGTTGGAAGAGGTTTCATCTTCAGGTTCTGGAGCACTCGGTTCCGGTGCATATTGACACATACGGTAGGCACGTTTTAGCTCGGCAATAAAACCCTGTTTCGCCAGCTGCTGCATCACAGTCACTTCAGGCGAAATCTGTCCTTTTTCTGCCATATGTTCTTCAATCGATTTCAAGGTCGGGGCAAAATCATTTAAACGGTAGTAACGAACCAGTTCCTGCAAAAATGCCAATACCGCACCATGCAAATGAAATACCGCCGCTTCACGATGTGCCTGAGCTTGCTGAATATGATCGGTTTGTTCTGCTTGTTGGCATGCAAGACGTGCAAAATACAGTTTCTGATTGGTACGATCGGCATGAAAGCGAGCAACACGAGACATGGTGATTTCCTAAGATTTGGCATGATTACACCGTTAAGATTAAACGGTCTTTCAGAAAAATTACAATAAAAATTGTGGAAGATTCATTTCAATGAGTGAGATATCGAGTGTCACTTCAATGATCATGGATGATTTCAGCCAGAAGAATTTACATCCTTCCAGATCAAGAGATGGGGATTCAATAGACCAATTCAACCTGATCAAAGCCTGGTTATTTTATCCATAAAAAAAGGAGCATGGCTCCTTTTAGTTTTTATTCCGCCGCTGGCTTGTCTTCAGCCTGCTTCACACGAATCCCCGCTCCATGCAAACGCAGGGTATTTAAGCCTTTAATCGCTTTCACCGCTTCACGGCCATGTGGCATTTCCACAAAAGCAAAACCCTTTGATTTACCTGTTGCAGCATCTAGAACCAAGGTGCATGACTCTACCGTGCCATATTGCTTAAACAATTCCAGCAATTCAGCTTCTGTCACTGTACGTTCTAAATTACGGACTAAAATTTTCATCTGATGACCTTTCAATAGGCTAAAAAAACCAAAAAGCACTCGCCTACTTACTTTTTGCACTTCAATATTGAGATAGTTTAATCGAGATCGATACCAAAATCTAAATTAATCGATTGCCGCTCAATTAAGGCACTTTTTACGGTTTGCTGACGCGGCTTGTAATGGGTCTCGGTCGTACACAGGTTGCGGGTCAGGTCATTCAGGAAATAGCTTTCAATTTTTCGTCCCTGTTCATCGACCTGATCCCGCGCCCAAAGATTCAGATTTTGCTTGGTTAAAATCAGTTCATTTTTGGCACGGGTTAAAGCCACATAGAGCACCCGGCGTTCTTCTTCCACTTCATCAAAATTGCCTTGCGCACGTGCGTGCGGATACTGTCCGGCAGAAACATTGGCCACATAACAAATTTTCTGTTCTGTGCCTTTGGCCGAATGGATGGTAATCAGCGTCACCACATCATCTTCAGACTGGCGTTCTATTTCACTGATCGAGACCGGATCGAGCACATATTCTTCCAGAAATTCACTCAGCTGATCATGTTTGGTGGCCAGCTGCTTGACCAGGTCAAAATCACCCATGCGTTTCGACCAGTCTTTCTTGGCGTAGTTTTCTTCCAGCTGTTCGAGCAGTGCTTCTATCCCCAAAGTGACACAAGCCTGCACCTGATCTTTTAATACCGACATCTGCTTCATGATCAGCAGCGTTTTCTCGGGAATGCGGCCAAATTTTTCCAGTTTGTCGAAAATCAGTTCTGGATTGTCCTGCTGCAATAATTGCTGCGCCAGCTTACTGGCTCCAACATCTCCCACGCCATTCCATAAGGTCAGAAAACGCATCCAGGCAATATCATCCAGCGGATTGGCAATCACCCGCAATAAACTAAGTAGGTCTTTGACATGTGCGGTTTCCAGCAGTTTCATGCCACCAATAAAACGGTACGGCACATTGGCCTGAATAAAGGCCGCCTCAATGTGACGTGCGGCAAAACTGGAACGCACCAGTACCATATGATCATGCCACGGCGTGCCTTGCAGAAAATGCCGCTCTTTGATATCAATGGCAATCCATTTGGCTTCATCAAACTCGTTCGGGAAGATATGCAGTTTGGGTTTAATGCCCTCGCCACGATGTGCATCCAGACGTTTCTCATACTTGATTGGACTTTGATCAAGCAACCAGTTGGACAGATCTAAAATTTGCTGTGTAGAACGGTAATTCTGTTCCAGTTTAAAAATCTGTGCATCCGGTACGCGTTCTTTAAAATGGTGGATATTTTCAAAGTCTGCGCCACGAAAACCGTAAATCGACTGGGCATCATCCCCCACACAGAACAGGCTGACTTTATCTTTTAATGGTTCCAGCAAAGCCCATTGCAGCGGATTAGTATCCTGCATTTCATCCACCAGCATATGCTGGCAAATCGAGGCGACATAATCACTGAGACCTTCCGATTGAGCCAGTGCCGATGCCACAACTGCCAGAATATCGTCATAATCCAGAAAGCTGCGCGCACGTTTTCGTGCCTCATACTCTTTCATAATGTCAGCAATCTGATCTTTATATTCCAAAAATTCAGGATGCTGTTTCTCTAAAGCAATACTGAGTTTTTGTCGGGTATTGCGGGCAAAGGAATACAGATCACACAGCTCTTTCGGTTTTGGCAGTGCATTGGGATTTTTTTTATCATCCTTACCGCGAATTAAGCGGAACATCATCAACTGATCATCACGGTCGATAATCGAAAACTGTTCCAGACCAAAAGCTTTCGGAATACGGCGCAGCAGATACATACAAAAAGTATGAAAGGTGGATGCGCGTAAACCTTTGGCCTGCTCACCCAAAGCCAATTCGACACGTGCCACAATTTCACTAGCGGAACGGCGGGTAAAGGTCAAAATTTGAATTTGATTAGCTGGTACACCTTGATCAATCAGGTAAGCTGCACGAGCCACAATGGTTTTGGTTTTGCCACAGCCTGCCCCTGCAAGTACCAGACTATGCTTTGCCTCCGTGGTGGCAGCCTGTTTTTGTTGCGGGTTTAATTCATTAATCAGGGTGGCTAAACTCATGGTGTCTCATCGTGCTAGGGAGATGAATAGTTTAACAGAGGTTTTAGTAAAACCTGAGTAATGCGCCTTGATTCATTTTTTTATTCCTTAAGCATTTTTTCAAAAACTGAATACTGTGTTTACTCAATCAAATGCCCATCGTTATTCCCTCTCCTTTTTAAGGAGAGGGTTAGGGAGAGGTTACTATTTAAAACTCCCCTCATCCTAGCCTTCTCCCTGAGGGAGAAGGAACTTCACAAATTTGATGATGTCTTAACTATTTAATATAAGTTCATTAAAATTATAGTTTCTTACATATTGCTCAACTGCTTCTTCCAAATACATTGAAGCATGCGCAATTGCATGTTCCATTGAAATTTCAGGAGGATTAATCCCGATAATTTGACTAAAACCCAAGTCATAAAGTTCATCAATACCATCGCCAACTAGACCCGCAAAAGCAATCACAGGCTTATTCAATCGCTTCGCGACCTGCGCCACCCCAAATGGTGTTTTGCCAAATTTAGTTTGAAAATCAATTTTGCCTTCACCCGTCAATACATAATCAGCCTGAGCAATTTTTTCTGTCAATTTGGTCTGTTCAATTACCAGCTCTACACCTGAACGAATCTTGGCACCTGCAAACACCATCAAACCAAAGCCTAGACCACCTGCTGCACCAGCCCCTGCGATATTTTGTTTGCTGATGTTTAATGCTGATTCAATCACATATGCAAAATGAGCAAGATTTCGGTCCAGTATTTTCACCATTTCAGCTGTCGCCCCTTTCTGCGAACCAAAAACAGCAGATGCACCATTTGCACCACATAAAGGATTGTTCACATCGCTGGCGATAACGATCTCAGTCTGTGCTAAACGGGCATCCAAACCGGAAAGATTGATACTTTGAATCTGATCAAGCTGACCACCGCCTAAAGCAACCGCTTGGCCTTGAGCATCCAGAAACTTGACGCCTAAGGCTTGTGCCATACCACTTCCGCCATCATTGGTGACACTGCCACCCAAACCAATAATGATTTTAGCGACGCCCAAGTCCAAAGCTGCTTTGATCATTTCTCCCGTACCCAAAGTGGAGGTGAATAAAGGATTGCGCTGGGCAGGTTCTAAAAGATGGATGCCATTGGCTTTGGCCATTTCGATAATGGCTGTTTTTCTCCCATCGACTAAACCGAAGTAGGTTTGGATTTTTTGCGAGGCAAAAGGACCACTGACTTCACATGCAATCTTCTGTCCATACAATGCTGTGATCAAAGCATCCAGCGTACCTTCACCACCATCTGCAATGGGCACCGAAATACACACCGCATCTGGATATACATTTTGAATGCCACGCTGCATCGCCTGACAGGCCTGTTCGGCGGTCATACTTTCTTTAAAGGAATCGGGGGCAAGCACAAAGGTTTTAGGCATAAGCAACAAAAAATGAAAGCAATAAATCTTTATACAATAAAAAAGAGCGCTCTATGCGCCCTTTTCTCCCAGTTCACTGTTATACATCTGCCGAACTTTGCGGTACTTCACGTTTGATATACGACGCTAAAGTCAAATAATTAATTCCCTGAAATAAAACATCTATCGCCAGGAACAGCCCCAGTACCCAGAACGGTGCATCAGGTGATTTTAAAATCATAATCCCGGTCACCAGGGTTAACAGGCCCGAAAATAAGATCCAGCCCCAACCTTGATAGGCTTTAAAAATAATGGCACTAAAAATACGGATGATACCCGCAACAATCAATACAATGGCCAACAGATTGGTCAGCACAATCGCGGTTTTTACCGGTGTGCTAAAAGCATAATAACCAGCGACCAGATACAGTACACCAAACAGGGCCCATAGCCAGCGAGTCCCCCCTTCAAAAATTTTAAAAGCTGCAACAAAGTGCAGAATACCGCCAATCATCATCAGTATGCCAAACAGGAATACCACAGAAAGCGTAGCAAAAGGCAGTGAAGCAAGCAGTACAAGAGCAAACAAGGTCAGCACAATGCCCAGACCTAAATACCACTTTCGATTTTCATGCAGCTGATGTCGAACTAAATCATTTCCTACTGTTCTCATGTTTTTTCTCAAGTCTTTTGTTTAGGAATACCTGTAGTTTTAGCTGATTTTCGGTCAAAAGTCTGTTATTTCTCTGCATTTTAATCCACAGCCCGATATGCAACTGTGGATAAAAGCATCGTTATCCCCAAGGATTATTTTTTCCAGCCCAGCTCGATTGCGGTGATTTCATTAATCAAAGTCTGTTTCAATGAATCCGGCATTTTACTTTTTTGTTGCGAAACTGGAATATGCCCGGCCATCAGCTCGGCCTTGGCTTGAGGAAATAAAGGCTGCTGCTTTGGATAGGCATAACCCAGTGGATAAATGGGCTGACCCGTCGTTAAATCATATTTGTCACTTGCACCAAAAGCATGGAGCAACTCATGTACCAGTACAATCTTGTTTTGTTCAGCCTGTTTTTTCGATGCAAATAAATTCACCGAGCCAATACGGCCTTTTTGCAAGGCAGTGGAATGTTTCAACTCTTTAATTTTTTGGGGATCATAATAATTTAAATACAGGGTCACACTGGGTGAACCGTCAGCACCTTCATGCTGTTTCCATGCATAAAAACGGAATTTCAGACTCCATAAAATATTATCCAGCATGGTTGCCTGTGGGGGTACTTTCGGGGGCAATCGTTTCAGTTCACGACCCAACTGAAAGTAAATGGCAATTGGCTGTCCGCGATACTGTGCCGACATCTGCTGGAGATATGCTTGTGCTCCATTCAGTTCAGACAAATTCAGCGATTGAATGTAATGTTGAGTCGCAGCTCGCCCATCTGCATTGACAGGATGCAGCATGACAATAATGGGTTTGGACCAGTCCTGGTTCTGGTCACGGTAGGCATTAACTGCAACAATCAACAGAATGATGAGTAAACACAGTATGCGAATATTTTTCCACATTAATTTTTCTCGTTATTAAGCAATCAAATTTTAACAATCCATCCAAACATTGGATACACAAGAAATCATCCGTAACTGTCCAAGACAAACCTTTATAAAATATAGAATATTCCTGCTAAGAATGAAAAAGCTAACGGTAACTGGCGAGTTATGTGGATGACAATGCCTTTCTTGCGAAGCTTTACTTCTCATTTAGGCAAAGCCAAAGTCACAGATGAGCTTCTCCAATTTAATTTATTCACGATAAAGTTCCGTCGTGCTATTAGCATAAAAAATGCCGACTTCCGTCAGCATTTTTTGCATTTCTTAAAACTTAAGCTTCAACCCATTTTCCATCATTGAAAACCAGTGACCATTTGGTTTGCTTACCTTCAGGCGTTTCCGAACCAATATATTGCGCCTGATTCTTACGACTGAATTTCACCAAGGTTGGGTTGCCTTCAGGGTCGACATCCGGTGCTTGTAAAATAAACTGATATTTGGGATCCAGCTGCTCGGCCACGGTACGGAGTTCAGCCACTTTCGGTGCGCGGGTTTCACGCACTTTCGGGAATTTGCTGGCTGCCAGGAACAGACCGGCTGCACCATCACGAAGGACAAAGAAGTCATCATGCTTGGTCGAACGCAGGTGTTCCATTTTAATTGGATCTACACGCGGAGGTGCAGGCTGACCATTCTTTAACACTTTACGGGTATTGTCACAACTGGTGCAGGCAAAGTAAGGTCCAAAACGACCGGTCTTGAGCTGCATCTCGCCATGACATTTATCACATGGAATGGTTGGACCATCATACCCCTTGATCTTGAACTCGCCTTCTTCCAGTTCAAAACCGGCACAGTCCGGATTGTTCCCGCATATATGCAGTTTACGGCCGCCATCAATTACATAGCTGTCCATGGCTGTACCACAAATCGGACAGCGTTTTTTCGACATCAAGTCAGCCGTTTCTGCTGCGTCGTCATCCGACAGCGCGGCCAGAGACTCAACCGGGGTTAAATTCAGCGTGCCTTTACAACGCTCTTTAGGCGGCAGGTTATAGCCTGAACATCCCAAAAATACGCCTGTGGTTCCAGTACGAATCTGCATTGGACGCGAACATTCAGGGCAATGTACCGCTTCCACTTCCACAGGCAGGTTACGGCGCATGCCGTGCTCGCCTTGTGCTGTGGTCAAGCGCTTCTTAAAGTCGCCGTAGAAATTATCCAGCAACTCTTTCCAGTTCCGCTGACCATCTGCCACTTTATCCAGCTGACCTTCAAGATCTGCGGTAAAGTCATAGTTCATCAGGTTATTGAAACTTTCATCCAGACGATCGGTCACAATTTCGCCCATCTTTTCGGCAAAAAGACGACGATTATCCAGCTTCACATAGCCACGATCCTGAATGGTGGAAATAATGGCGGCATAAGTCGAAGGACGACCAATCCCTTTTTTCTCTAATTCTTTTACCAGTGAGGCTTCAGTGAAACGTGCCGGCGGTTTGGTGAAGTGCTGTGATGGATCCAGTTTTTCCAGTTTCAGTATTTCACCCACTTTCACGGCAGGCAATAACACATCATCATCCGACTTGTTTTGTCCGCGCACTTTGGTGAAACCATCAAAGACCAGAGTACGGCCTTTGGCTTTCAGCCCCACACCGTTGGCATCGACTAAAATGGTCGAAGACAGATATTCTGCCGGAGTCATCTGACAGGCTACAAACTGGCGCCAGATCAGGTCATACAAACGCTGTGCATCACGTTCTACGCCTGCAAGGCTGTCGCCTTTCAACGCCACATTTGAAGGGCGAATGGCTTCATGGGCTTCTTGTGCACCCGCCTTGTTGCCATAACGGTTTGGCTTGGCAGGCAGATATTTTGCACCAAACTCAGATTCAATATGACCACGCACCATATTGACTGCATCATCGCTCAGGAAAGTGGAGTCGGTACGCATGTAGGTGATAAAACCTGCTTCATACAGACGCTGCGCCAGCATCATGGTTTTCTTTACAGAAAAACCTAAACGTGTGCTTGCAGCCTGTTGCAGGGTTGAGGTGATATATGGTGCGCTTGGGTTGACCTTGGTCGGTTTATCTTCACGACTGGCAACTTTATATTCAGCATCTTTGATCAGATTCAATAAGGCATCGGTTTCAGCCTTATTGTGCAGCTTGAGGATTTTACCGCCCTGCTTCACCGCTTCAAGGCGGATATCATCTTTTTGAGATTTGGTATCTGCAAAAACCTGCCAGTATTCTTCAGGAATGAAGGCACGAATTTCACGTTCGCGTTCCACTACCAGTTTGACGGCAACCGACTGTACACGACCTGCCGACAAACCGCGGGCAATTTTTTCCCATAACAGTGGCGAGATCATAAAGCCTACAACACGGTCGAGGAAACGGCGGGCTTGCTGCGCATTGACCTTATCGATATCCAGGCGTGCCGGCTGTTTAAAAGCTTCCTGAATGGCATTTTTAGTAATTTCGTTAAACACCACGCGCTGATAGCGTGAATCATCTCCGCCAATGACTTCTTTTAAATGCCAGGCAATGGCTTCCCCTTCACGGTCCAAATCCGTTGCAAGGTAGACTTCATCGACTTGCGATGCCAGTTTTTTCAGTTCCGCCACGACATTTTCTTTACCCGGAAGCACTTCATAATGCGCTTTCCAGCCATGCTCAGGGTCAACGCCCATACGGTTGACCAAAGCCTGTTGCGCTTTTTCCGCTTTTTGTTCATCGGTCAGTTTGGTACGGGTTGCCGGTTTTTTTTCTACCGTTTTCGAACCACCCGTCGGCAAGTCACGGACATGGCCCACCGATGATTTTACGATGTAATTTGGACCCAAATATTTGTTGATTGTTTTCGCTTTTGCAGGCGACTCCACAATCACTAAGGCACGTTTGTTCGCAGCACTCGGTGATTTTGCTGTGGTGCTTTTGGATGTGGACCGAGGAGCGTTCGCCATAGTTAACCGTTAATCCTGTTTGATGGAGTTATAAATTAAAGTTCAGCCAAAGACGTTAAATAAGCTTTGATGTCATCTAACTGTGTTGCCCGAAGGTCTGATTCTTCATCCCAATAGAGTCCTACACAGTTTGCCTGCATATCAATAGCATAAATGCCCTTTAATGCAATGGGCAAATCGTTAAACTTTTCATCGCCCTGCACAACTTTGAGTTTTTGATCTTCGACCCGTGCACGCATCAATGGCAGTCGGGCATCTGGAATTAAGACGCTGTAATAGGCCACCATGCTGGCGCGTTTTTCCGTTGCCATGGGCACTTTGGTCCAATCGGGAGCGGCCACTAAACGCGGATGCAAAGCCATCTTGCGCGCTCTTTCACGCATCAGACCTAATGCTTTCTCTCTTGGGCTGACACGTAGCCCGAAAATTGAGCCGAGCACAAACAGCACGATGAAGACTGTAATCCAAATTCCAGTATTTTCCATAGTACAACCTTTTTATTCCTTTATTAGAGTTGCATAAGCTGAATATAAAACGCAAGTATCGACATACATTTAATTCGGTAACAGGATTGAACTATAGCTTATCTGACGCTTGCTATTTATTTGAATTAGATCATATTTCTTGAGTAAGCTAATAGCTTCATCCACATCTTGATCTGGAATACATTTCTTTAAAACGCTGGTGAATCCAGTTAAAGATTTGGGACGAGGATGATTTACTGTTGCTAGATAAGAGACTAATCTAATTTGAATCATAGTTAGTTTTTTTTCGATTTCTTCAGCAGTTTCAGCAGTTTCAGCAGTTTCAGCAGTTTCAGCAGTTTCAGCAGTTTCAGCAGTTTCAGCAGTTTCAGCAGTTTCAGCAGTTTCAGCAGTTTCAGCAGTTTCAGCAGTTTCAGCAGTTTCAGCAGTTT